>CAXTBZ010000008.1:0-52720 GCA_964242855.1 uncultured Sphingomonadaceae bacterium | reverse complement strand
TGAGCAGGAAGCGCGCGTTGAGGATCGGCACGACCAGCTGCGGCCCCGCCATCGTTGCGACCTCGGCATCGACGCGGTCGACCTCGATCGCAAAGGGCGCAGGTTCGGGAACGAGGTAGCCGATCTCGCGCAGGAAGCCATCATACTCGTCGGCGTCGATAGGCTTGCCAGCCCGCGCGACGTGCCAGGCATCGATCCGCGCCTGCAGATCGTCGCGCTTGGCGAGCAACGCCGCATTCTCTGGCGCAAAGCGCGCAAAGATGCCGGCAGCACCTGACCAGAAGGCGTCCGACTCTAGGCCAGTGCCAGGCAGCACCGCCTCATTGATGAAGTGCGCCAGCTCGGCCGCCACGGCGAGGCCGGCCTTATCGATCCTGGGTACTTCAAGGCGCTCGAACATCAACTCTGTCTCCTCGGTCGCCATATAGGCCGGGCGCGATTAGATCATGTACCCGCTGCTTGTGAACAGCATTCGAGCGCCTTGGCCGCCCGTCTATAGCGACAGAGCAGTCGCAGCAGTCTCGGCAAGGCTCTTGATCGTGGGCGCTTCAGGCGCAAGGGAGGCGCCATGAAGCGAGATCATGTGGCGATCATCGGCGGCGGTTTTTCGGGGACGCTGCTCGCCGTCAACCTGCTACGCCACGACGGCCCCAGCGCGACCTTGATCGAGCGGCGGCCACATACGGCGCGCGGGGTGGCCTATTCGGCAGCGCATCCCGATCACCTGCTCAACGTCCGCGCCGAGAACATGAGCGCGCTGCCCGACGATCCGGCGCATTTCATCCGCTGGCTCGCCGAGCATCACCCAGGGCTGGCCGGCTTCGTGCCTCGACTCATCTACGGCGATTATCTCGATGCGCTGCTCGCCGAGACGATTGCGCGCTCGGCAGGGCGGCTGCAGGTCGTTCAGGCCGAAGCGCAAGACATCCATGTTGGCACGAGCGACATGCGCATCGACCTGGTTGAAGGCGCGAGCATTCGTGCTGACAGCGTCGTGCTGGCGCCGGGCAATCTTCCGCCGCACACCCCGAACGGGATTGATCCGAGTACGCTTCCCTCGGGCAGCTATGTCGCCGATCCATGGCATGGCAATATTGCAGACGATCTTGCGGCCGATGACGTCTTGCTGGTGCTCGGCACCGGGCTGACCATGGTCGACGTTGCGCTCTTGCTCGATGCGAGTGGCTGGCAGGGCCGTATCGTCGCGCTTTCCCGACACGGCTTGATCCCGCACGTGCATGCCGCAGGGGTTCCAAAGACGCTTCGCTCCGAACGACCGGAGCCGACTGCAGTCGGAATGCTGAGGTCCCTTCGCGCGCGTGCCGGGGCGGTCGAGTGGCGCGCCGCTGTGGACGAGCTCCGGCCCTACACGCAGGGGCTGTGGCGGGCCATGGAGCATGACGAGCGCCGACGCTTCCTGCGTCACCTGCGGCCCTGGTGGGACGTGCATCGCCATCGTCTCGCACCCTCTGTGGCGGCGAAGATCGCCGCAATGCAAAGCGACGGCTGCCTTACCATCGTCGCTGGCAAGCTGGTCGGCGCGGAGCCCGAAGACGAGCATGTCCGCCTGAGCTACCGTTCGCGCCATGGCGACAAGCTCAAGACGCTGCGCGTCCGACGCATCGTCAACGGCACGGGGCCCCAGGGTGATCTGACAGCCACTACGGAGCCGCTCTTACGGAACCTGCGAAGCCGCGGGCTGCTCCGCGCCGATCCGCTGCGCATCGGCATCGACGTCGATCAGGATGCGCGCGCGATCGCGGTGGATGGCGAAGCATCCGATCGCCTCAGTGTGATCGGACCTATGACGCGGGGCGCTTTCTGGGAGATCGTCGCCGTACCGGATATCCGCCAGCAAGCCTGGTCGGTGGCGCGTCGCCTGTCCCACGCACAGTGGGTGGAGGGCGAAGGGCTTTGACCATGAAGGTCGCAATTATGCACCTTTCCCTACCCGCCGTCTTATCTTAGTAATACAGCTTGATGCACGATCCTCATCGCGAGCGAAGCGACAATCCCGTCGTCGACCCTTTCGCACCCGCTTCGCTGATGGGCGAGCCGGAAATGCCGATTGCGCGCCGGGGCCGATGGCGTTGGGTGCGTTGGACTATCGCCGGCGTGTTGCTTGCGTTCATGCTCTCGGTGGCGTGGCTGGCCGTAACCGCGCCGCTTTCGAAGTCACTCGAGCCGATCGCGCCTCCCAGCATTACGCTTACGGACTCGGGTGGTCGCATTTTCGCGCGGCGCGGCGCGATCGTGTCACGGCCCGTGGACGTACGGAAGCTGCCACCGCACGTCTGGCAAGCGTTCGTGGCGATCGAAGACCGGCGCTTCTACCACCACTCGGCGATCGATCCGCACGGCATCGCACGCGCAGCCTGGCATAACCTGCGCGCCGGCCACGTCCGTGAAGGGGGATCGACGATCACCCAGCAGCTTTCCAAGCTTGTGTTCCTGAACGCGGACCGCACCGCCGGACGCAAGATACGCGAGGTGATGGTCGCCTTCTGGCTGGAAACATGGCTGAGCAAGGATCAGATCCTCTCTCGCTATCTCTCCAACGTCTATTTCGGTGACAATGTCTACGGTCTGCGCGCCGCGGCCCGCCACTATTTCGGCAAGCAGCCCGAGGATCTCAGTATCGGCGAGTCGGCGCTGCTGGCGGGATTGATGAAGGCGCCGACGCGCCTGGCGCCGAGCACCAATCTGGCCGGGGCGCAGGCGCGGGAAGCCCTAGTCGTCAGCGCTATGGCAAGCGCCGGCTTCATCGACCAGGCGACGGCTCTTGCGACCGGGCCGGCGCGGCTGCATCTGCGCCCCGTCCCTGCCGAGATCGGCGGCTCATACTTCGCCGACTGGGTGCTTCCGGCCGCACGCGATCAGGCCGGCAGCGGATATGAGCAGCAGAGCGTTCGCACTACACTCGATGCCCGCCTGCAACGCGCTGCCGAAAGCGCAGCGGCCCAGGTCGGTTCGGGCGAACAGGTCGCGATCGTTGCGATGAAGCCCGATGGGCGCGTCCTCGCGATGGTTGGCGGCAGCACCTATCAGGACAACGGCTTCAACCGCGCCACCCAAGCGCGACGGCAGCCAGGATCGACCTTCAAGCTGTTCGTCTACCTCGCGGCCTTGCGGGCCGGGATGACGCCCGACAGCAAGATCGAGGACAAGCCCGTCACGATCGACGGCTGGTCGCCTGCCAACAGCGATCATCGCTATCAGGGCATGATCACGCTGCGCCAGGCGTTCGCGCGATCGAGCAACGTCGCCGCCGTCCGCCTGGCTCAGCAGGTCGGCCCGAGCGCGGTTGCCAAGGCGGCACGCGATCTCGGCATCGTGAGCCCGCTGAAGGTGGATGCCAGCCTCGCGCTCGGCACCTCCGGCGTGACGCTGCTGGAGCTTACCCGGGCCTATGCAGCCGTCGCAGGCAACGCCTGGCCGGTGGTGCCGCACGGCCTGCCCGATCCGCCGCCCGGCTGGGTCGATCGCTTCTGGGACAGGCACAGCCACTTTCCCGATCGTCAACACGATCAGCTGCTCGACTTGCTTTCGGCGACGGTCAAGCAGGGCACCGCCAAGGCGGCGGCGCTCAACACGCAGGTGTTCGGCAAGACGGGTACGACGCAGGACAATCGCGACGCGCTGTTCGTCGGCTTCGCGAACGGCATCGTCACTGCAGTCTGGGTCGGCCGCGATGACAACAAGCCTGTTCCCGGCCTCGCCGGCGGCGGCTTGCCCGCGCGCATCTGGCGCAGCTTCATGGTCCAGGCGACGGGCGCCCGACCGCTCGGTGAGAAGGTGCCGGTGGCAGTCGATCCCGATGCCTTCGACGCGGCCGGCAACTTCACGCTCGGCAACATGGATTTCGGCATCGACCTCGATCAGGACGGGCTACATGTGAAGACATCGCCTCACCCCGGCCAGGCGACGCCCACGCCAGAGGACGAGCCGGACGATGAAGGAAATGATTAGCTGCTCTGCTGCCAGGGGAACGGTACGCGCGGCGAGAAGTCGAAGGCGAAATCGCCGCGCATGAGGTCGATGTTGGGCGACAGATACGGGTCTCGGCGCAAGGTCTCACCCCACCGCGCATGCATCCACGCAGCTTCCCGGTCGAGCCGGCGCGCGTTCTCGCCGTCGCGGTCGCTGCCCCGCGAGCGGCTTTCCTTGTGGATCAGGCTGATATCGGGATCGACGAGAATTTTGAGGCCGAGTGCCCGCACCTTCAGGCATACATCGACGTCGTTGTAGGCGACCCGCAACTCCGGCTCGAAACCGCCAACCTCGGCGAAGGTGGCAGCGCGCATGAACAGGCAGGCAGCGGTCACCGCCGACACCTCCTGAATCAGGTTCGCCTTGCTGAAATAGCCCGGATGCCCCGGCGGATAGCCAGCGTGCGGCAATCCCGCCACGCCATGTTCGCTCATGCCGATGCCGATGCCGAAATGCTGGAGCACACCGTCGGGGTAGAACAACCGCGCGCCGACCGCACCGATGTCGTCCATGCTGAGGAAGGCGCGGGCGCGATCGATCCAGTCGGGCGAGACAACCTCGGTGTCGTTGTTGAGGAAACAGAGGATGTCGCCCGTTGCTTGCACCGCAGCGAAATTGTTGATCAGCGAGTAGTTGAATGCTTCCGGGTAGCGGAGGACACGGACGATGCCGCCGGATGCCATCTCGTCCAGGTAGCGGAGCGTTTCCGGGTCGTCCGATCCGTTGTCGACGATGAGGATTTCCACATTCTCCTGCGGCCGGGCGAGGATCGACTCGATACAGGGTTCGAGCAAGTCGAGACCGTTGCGCGTCGGAATGATGATCGATGTTCGGGTGTCGAAGGATCGGGCCGGGCGTATGGCGGTGTTGCCGGCCAACGGACCGAAGATCGAGCGCAACGGCATGCCCGTTCGTTCGAAATGGCCATTGATCGCCTGCTGAGCCGCCAACAGGGCGTAGCTCTTCTGGTCGGCCGAGATCGCAGTCGACCCCGGCACCTGTCGCCAGTGATAGAGGATGTGCGGGATGTGGACGATCCGTTCATCCGAACTCCGCTCGTAGCAGCGCAAGAACAGGTCATAGTCCTGACTGCCCTCGAGCCCCAGCCGGAACCCACCCACCTGCTCCACCAGCGCGCGCCGATACACGCCCAGATGGCTGATCATGTTGTGGCCGAACAGCAGGAAGCGGTTGAAATCGCCCTTGAAGTAGGGATCGACATGTTGGCCGGCGAGCGTGATCTTGTCCTCGTCCGAGTACAGGATATCGGCTTCGGGATGCTGGTTCAGGTACCACGCCACGACGAACAGAGCGTAAGGCGGGATCGTGTCGTCATGATCCATGAGCACCACGAAATCGCCGGTCGCGAGCGCGAGCGCGCTGTTGCTTGCCGCCGAGATGTGGCCGTTTGCCGGTCGCTCGACGAATTTCACGCGCGGATCGCGCTCCGCATACTCCTTTAGGATACGAACAACCGCCGGATCGGGCGAGTGATCGTCGGCAATGCAAACCTCGAAGTGCGGGTACGTCTGCGAGAGCATGGCATCGAGACATTCGGTGAGCAGAGAAACCGGCGTGTTGTAGGTGGGCATCACGAACGAGAACGTCGGCTTGTAGGCCAGCGCCGCCGTCATCGCCACGATGCGGCGATAATCCTCTCGGCTGACGGCGGCGTTCTTCAGCCGCCACATCTCGTAATTGTGACTGAGGCTGACATCGCGAGCAGCGCCTTCACCCAGATGGATGAGGCTGACGAAGCGACCGACGTCAATACGATCAAGCGGCGAGCCTTGTATCAGCGTGTGCAACAGGCAAGCGAGTTGCGGCTCCGATGACCCAGCTTCCGTCAGGATCCCGGTGAGTTCTACGGCGTCCCCTATCGGCCGGAGCGACAAAGACGGAGCACCGATGCGATTGTCGCCCCGATCGGGATCCCACCGCAGCCGTCGAACGCCGGCTGGGTGAACAACGATGATCCGGGCTTGTCCATCAGGCATCGTGAAGCTGGCACTTAGCCGTTCCTCGAAACCCTGGCCTTGATCGACATAAACCTGCCCGCTCAGCGTTCCGCGATCGTCTGACGGCGCCGCCTCGATGGAGAGGAGCGCAAGCGTCCCAAGCGCTTCCGGCGCCTCGGCCTCGAACTCGATCCAGGGATCGTCATGGAACAACGCAATGCCGCCATCGGACAGCACCTTCACGGCGGAAGCGTTGATCGCTCGAAGCCCAGCGCATCGGCCAGCGAGTGCTTCTGCAAGCTCTTCGAATTCACGCTCGAGCATCGGTGATCGCCGATCGGTCAGATGACCGCCCAGAAGCGCCAACTCACGGCGGGCATGAAGATTGTCGTCGCCGGCGACGCTCCGTTGATAAAGCGAAGCGGCAAGCCCCGCGTTGCCGGCCAGCTTGTGCGCGTGACCAAGGTTGAGCAGGAGGTCGGCGTCGTGCGGCGCCAAACCAAGGGCCTCCTCATAGGCCTGGATTGCGAGGTTTAGCTGCCCCGCTTCCTTCAGTGCATGTCCCAGCTGTACCCAGATCGCGAAGTCTTCGGGCTGCCGCAGGAGATGCCGTCGGTATTGGCTGGCCGCGCCGGTCCAATCCTGGCGCGCGCGCGCCGCGTCACCGAGATCGCGGGCTTTCCCTCCTGAGTGCTTTGCCTTGGAAGCCCGGAGAAAGGGCGACTTGATCAGTTTGGCCATCATTGCTCAAGCTTACACGTGGTTCTGGGGAATTAGCGGCGCTTCGCTACCGCAATCGAGTGCGAGCGTATAGCAGCCAAAGTCTTCGCCTCCCGATGGCAGCGCCTACCTTGATCGAGACGTGAAACAGGCTAGCGAGGTGGCGAGCAGACCGTCTATGAGGCCGCCATGCTCAACGGCCTGTTTCGGCGGTCCGGCACTTTGGCCGGCACCTTGCCCCTGTTCCAGCTCGACACTCTGAGGCGCGAGCGACGCTCCGCGAACGAGGCGCATATTCGTGGATTGTGCTCGCCGGTCTATGTTGGCGAGCGGACCATCCTCTCGCGCGTGCTCGGCCGATACAAGATGTACCTGGACGCGGATGACATCGGGCTATCGGGCCATCTCATGCTCGACGGCTATTGGGAGATGTGGCTCACCGAAGCGCTCGCTGAGGCAGCTAGCCCGGGCTTGGTAGCCGCCGACATCGGTGCGAACCTCGGCTACTTCACGGTTCTGCTGAGTGCACTCATCGGTGACACGGGGCACGTCCACGCCTTCGAGCCCAATCCGGCCATCGCCCGCCGGCTTAGGCGCACGCTCGCGCTCAACGGCTTTGGAGACGCCACGGTGCTGCACGAACAGGCACTCGGTGCCGAAGAGGGTTCGGCCGGCGTTCTGGTGGTCCCTCTCGACGAACCTAAGAACGCCCATGTCGTGCCGGTAGGGGAAGTGCAGGCGGATCAGCATGGCGTCACGATGCGCAGGCTCGACAGCTATGCCGAGCTTGCAAACCTCGATCTCGTCAAGATCGACGCCGAAGGGGGCGAACGGGCGATCTGGGCCGGCATGGCCGGTATCCTGGAACGTGGTCGACCGATGACCGTGTTCATGGAGTTCACGCCGGCACGCTATGACGAGGCGGCCGCCTTCCTCGATGAGATCACCCGTTGGGGCTTCACGATCGAACGGTTGAGCCTTGCGGATGGCATAGCCCCGTGCACGATCTCGGACGTGCTGGCGGCGCCCGCGAACGAAGATCAGATGCTGAGGTTCAGACGCTAGATCAGCAGCTGATCGTTCGAGAAAGGCAGGTCGCAGCCGATCTCGCGGAATGCCGCTTCGAAGGCTGGAAAGCCGCACCTGAAGTAATCAGTGAAGCTGGCGCGATACTCCGTTTCCGACTTCAGATCGAAGTAATCAATGACATGCCAGCACGCACCGCGCGCTTCGCGATGAGCGGCAAGTGCCGCAGGGCTCAGATCGTCCAGTTCGGCCTCCAGCTTCTGCCGCGCGTGCTGCTGCAGCAATGGCAAGGGCTTGTTGTGATAATGGACATGGACAAGCGGCGTCATAAGCGGTGGCCCCGGCTCCCTGCCGGTCCCTGCATGGAAGCCGTGATCGAGGGTCTGGCAAGCATTGCGCGCGAAGAACAGCTTGGTAAGTGCGCCGAACGCGGGGCGGAACTGATTGGGCACGCCAGGGATGTTCTGGTACGCGTTCCGGATCGAAAGCGTGCCCTTGTGGGTGAGGAACGGCGCCAAAGCGCCCTGGATGTCCTCGCTGCTGCAGGAGACCTCGTTCCTCTCTGCGACGCCGACGAATTCATCACAATCAAGCGCAAGATAGAAGTCGGCCGGGTCTTCCTCGTCGAACCGGCGGATCGTTGCCGCGAACAGGTCACCCTTGCCCAGGAAGTCCAGCTTCGTGTCGTGCGTGCGGTCGATCCTGACGCCGCGATCGCGCAGTGCCGCGATCTGCTCTATGATCGACGACGAGGTCGATCCGTTATCGAACAGGATCAGGTTCTCGAACCCGAAGCGAGCGCCGTGATACAGCGCCCACGGGGTCAGGAGGTCGTCCTCGTTCTTGAACATCATGAGGCAGCGGATTTTCATGGGAGGCCTCAAGCATTGCCCTTGCGGACGATCAAGCCGAACGGCACGATCTCGACCCCGTCGCGGATCGCGGTGGCGCGCGTGCGCTCCCGTCGCCATCGCGGCGGCGCCAGAGAGGCCAAATCGTATCTGATCTGCGCGACCTCGTGACCATGCGAGATAAGGTTGATCGCGATGCGCTCCAACACGCTCCGGGCGACGATCAATCCGCTAGACCAGCTTGTCTGGACTACGCCCGAGCTCACGCGCAGCGTGAAAGTGTGTACGGCGATCCCACCCAGGTTCAGGCTGTCGAGCGATCGCTCCAGAAACGAGGCCGCCTCTTCAACCGACGAAAGTCCATCGCAATGCCCGATCGACCACAGGAAATCGAATTGGCCGAGGCCTGAAGGGATAATCCCGTCCTCGGTTGTGCGGAATTCGACATGCTGCTCGAAGATCTCTTGCTCGCAAATGCTTTGCGGAGGCTGCCCGCCGCCGTCAGCGGTTTCGATGACCACAATCGAACAACCCGCAGAAGCCATCGCTGCGGGCAGATCGATGTCCCCCGTCGCGTCGAAGCCAAGGCCTCGCGCGCCGCCCTCCAGCATGCCGTACGCCTTCAATGCCTGCAGGATGTATACCTTGGGCCATAGCCGTTCGGGGCGTTCTGCGGTCCCATCGATCAACTTGGCCCAGTGCTTGAAGATCGGGTCCTTCAGCTGCGCAGGGGTGCACGTCTGCGACACCGGCTTCTCCAATCCGGCCGGATTGCCCGACAGGAGGTGGACGGCGCCGCCAGCTTCAGGTGGGTGGAAGCGTGTCTCCGCATTGCCTTCAAGATCACCGGCGGCGAGATCGTGGTTCGCGGCTTGCTGGACGGTAATCGTGATGTCTGATGCGGTGGCGTCCGTTTCCTCGTAGACGTGCCCCAGGATGGCATAGAGCATGCCTTCCTTGGCCTTTATCTCGATCGAGACCTCTCCTCCGACCTCCGCAAGCGACGCAAGTGGAACAGGCGCGGTCTTGGCGAGCTTGGGATCGAAGCGAAGATCGATCGGGATCACGTTCACACGCAACACCAGCGTTCCATAGGTGGCGACGAGGTTGTGGAGCGTCACCTTGAAGGTAAGCGGGCCGGGCGTGCATGGCTGGTAGTGGGTGTGGAAGGCATAGCTCGGATCGGAGAAGGACTCGGTTCCGCCGAGGCCGCCTATACCGCTGCGCCGCGCGGGAAAATAATCGAACGGATTTATCGCTCGAGGTGCGGCCTCGGCATCAAGCATGATATCGGATGCGATCTCGGTCACCGCAGGATCTCCTTATACATCGCCGCCAATCGTGCCTGGTAGCGCTCGGCCGAGAACGTCTCGGCTTGGCGCAGTCCTTTGTCAGATAGCGAAGCACGCAGGCCGGCGTCACTATCCACCGCGCGCAGACCCTCGGCGATCGAGCCGACGTCGTATGGATCGACGCCAACCGCAGCATCGCCGGTCACCTCGGGCAGTGACCCCGTCGTCGAAGCGAGCACCGGGCTACCGAGTTGCATCGCCTCCAGCGCCGGCAATCCGAAACCTTCGAACAATGAAGGGAACATAACCGCCTTCGCGCCACGGATCAGCTTGAGCAGCAAAGGTCGAGGCAGGTATTCAAGCTGGAGCACGCGTTGCATGATGCGCTGGCCATGGGGCCGGTTGGCGGCATCGCCCTTCGGGAGCAGGCGCAGTTCCTCTTCGCTCTGCCACGCCCGCGCGCCGACTATGACGAGCGGCGTTTCGGTCTGGATGCCAAGATAGGCTTCGATCAACCGTCCGATGTTCTTCTTCGGTTCGATCGCGCCGAAAAACAGGAAATAGCCGCGATGCTTCAATCCAAAGATGCCGTCGATCATGGCAGCATCCTCATCCGGATCGCTGGCCAGCGCAGCCGCAGGAAGCGATGACGCCTGATAGGTGTTGGTCAGCCGGGCCGGATCGATCGGGAAGCGCGAGAGGATATCGTCGCGGCTGGCTTCCGATACGGTGCAGACATGGTCGGCCGTCTTGATGCAGCTGGCGATCAAGGCGTGATAGCTGCCCTTGCGATCGAGCGTCGTATAAGGAAGGCGCAACGGAACCAGATCATGGACGGTGTAGACGTTACGGCTGCCCGCCAGGCGCACCGGCACCGGGTAGGTCCAGTGCATGATCGCGGGCGGCTCCTTTATGCAAACGGCAAGGAAGCGGCCGGTGCGATCGAAGTACGAGTAAGCCGTCTCGAAGAGGCGCTGAAGGCTGAACAGCCTGTCGAAAACCGGCAAAGTCTCCGCGAAGCTCTGCTTGGCGACCTGATCTGTAATCGGCACTTCGTGCAATTCGGGCCGGCCAAGCGCTCGCACGGCATCGCGAACCGCATTGACGCGGCGCTGGTGGCGCGTCTCCTTGGCGGGTGCTCGGCCTACCAGATCGAAGAACAGCGCCTCACGCGTATCGACCGGCTTGCCGACGTCGAGACCGAACACGCCATCGAGCGCGTGACCGATGGCGCGGATCGACCTGCCAAGCGTGATGCCGTAGGTCGCGATGCCGGTGCCATGCGGCATGGCCAGATTGTAGCCGTCGATCCCGATCCTGGTCTGCCGCACGCTTGAACTCTTCTGCCTCGTTAGGCATCGCCGATAGGCGGTTCAGGCATGCTCGGCAACGAGGCCGGCGTAGAAGCTCGCCAGCCTTGCCCCGAAAGCTTCGATCTGAAAGGCAGGCGCGCGTGCCAGACCGCGTTTCGAAAGATCAGCACAGAGCGCTTCATCGTTAGCCAACCGAGCAAGCGCGCCGGCCATTTCAGCCACATCCTCACCGTCCACGCTCAACGCCGCCCCCCCGGCGACCTCGCAGAGCGCCGGATCACGTGAAATGAGCGTCGGCGTCCCAAGCGCCATCGCCTCGGCAAGAGGAAGACCGAAGCCTTCTGCCAACGACGGCAGAACGAGCGCGCGCGCATTGGCGATCAGGTTGAGGAGGCTCGCCCGCTCGAGATAGGGGATGCGCATGACGCCGCGCACGCTAGCAGCCTTTCGAAGGATTGAGCGTGCGCCCCAGCCGTCCGGCCCGACAAGCACGAGCGGCATCGTTATGCCGGACGCCGCGTACGCCTCGATCAGCCGGAAGAGGTTCTTGCGAGGCTCGATCTGTCCGCAGAAGAGCAGGTATTCGCGCGAGCGGAGCCCTAACGGGAGCGATCCCGGCCCGCGTGTCTCCACCTGCACGGCAAGTCCCAGATTGGTCACGAAGTCACCAGCCCATCCGAACGACTGCATCAGATCCTGTCGCGCTGCTTCACTTACAGTCACAATGCGAGCCGCAGATTTCACCAGGGTGTCGAGCAGGTGACGGTGCCGCTTCCCGTCGATCGGAGTCAGGCCAGGATGCAGGATCGGGATAGCATCGTGCACCGTGTAGATATTCAGCCACCCCTCGATCATGATCGGAACGGGGTACGTCCAGTGCATGATCCCGGGTGGTCCGGGTGCGACAAGCCTCAGTATCTGTCCGTGTCGATTGAAGCGGACCTGGGCGAGGCGAAACACGTCCTCGCCTAGCAGGTCACCGTCCGCATCCTCCGCAACGATCGCGGTCGGCCGCGATGCCCGGAGGTAACGTGCCAGCCGCCCGGCAAAGCCCTGTCGCCCACGAGTCGTCCGCAGCAGATGAACCCTCTCGCCCGCCAGCTCGGCCGCGGCGATCAGCGTCCGGGCGTAGGTCGTCACCCCGGTTCCGAAGGGCGCCTCCAGCACGCGGCCGTCGATGAACAGCCTATGGCTACCGCCAGAGCCCACGCTATGCTAGCGCCGCCGCGGCAAACGACGACGATGAAAGCTGGGCCGGGTTGCGATGATCGTTCTCGAAGACATTTCGAAGGTCTATCATATACATCGGTACCGCAAGCAGGTCTTCCGCGACGTCAACTTCACCATCGCGCGCGGCGACAGCATCGGCATATGTGGAGCCAACGGTGCCGGCAAGTCGACGCTGATGCGGCTGATCGCCGGCGTCGAGCAACCCAGTTCGGGCAAGATCACGCGTTCGATGACCACGTCATGGCCGATCGGTTACTCGAGCGCATTTCAGTCCAGCCTTACCGGTGCCGACAATTCCCGCTTCATCGCGAGGATCTACAAGCAGGACGAGCAGGAGCTGCTCGATTATGTCGACGACTTTGCGCAGCTCGGGCCTTATCTGCACCAGCCGGTGCATACCTATTCGTCGGGCATGCTCGCCCGCTTGGCCTTCGGACTGTCGCTCGCCATCAACTTCGATTGCTACCTCATCGACGAGGTGACATCGGCAGGCGACGCGCGCTTCCGTGCCCGTTCAGACGAAGCGCTCGCCATGCGCCGGGACACCTCGACGCTGATCATGATCTCGCACGACTCCGCCACCCTCCAGCGCTACTGCAAGCGTGGCGCGGTGCTGTACGCAGGCTGCCTCGCCTTCTACGACACCGTCGACGAGGCGTGCGACGTGCATCATCGCATCCAGATGCGAGGGGCGTAGAGATGCTGATGCCTCGAATACTGCCATCCCAGCCTGCAGGCTGACGACGACATGCAAAGGACTGATTACCCCATGAGCCTCAAACGCGCGTCCGGTTTGGCGCTGACGCTGTGCGCCACTCTGATGGCGGGATGCGCCACGCTCCCGTCGAGCGGACCGACTGCAGGCCAGGTGACGCGGAGCGCTCGCGACAAGGAGAACAGCCTCGGTTTCCGGATCGTGCCGATCGATGCGACCATTGTCGACCAACTCAACACGCAGGCTGGGGGACCTTCCGGGCAGGGGCTGGCCACGCTCGCGGTGCCTGGCCGTAACGACACGATCGGGCCCGGCGACGTGTTGCAGATCGTCGTGTTCGAGGTCGGCGCATCGCTGTTCGGCGGTGCGGTGACGACGCCGGGCGCGGATTATGACCCTTCGGCCAAGAACGTCACGTTCCCCGAAGTTGTTGTCGATCGCGATGGCAAGATCTCAATCCCCTATGTCGGCCAGTTGCAGGTCGCCGGAAGAACACCGGCCGAGGTGCAGCAGCTGGTGGTGCAGGGGCTGCGCGGCAAATCCCAGAACCCTCAGGCACTGGTCTCGGTCAAGACCAACATCGCCAATCGCGTATTCCTGCAGGGCGACGTCGCCAAGCCTGGCCCGGTCGAGCTCAGTCTCGGCGACGAGCGGGTGACCGACGCGATCGCAATTGGCGGCGGTACCAAGTTCCCATCGGACGACATGATCGTGCGGCTGTTCCGCGGCGGCCGGGTCGGTGAGGAGCGCCTCAGCGAATTGACCGAGGGCGGTCCCGACGATGTCCAGCTTGTCGCCGGCGATCGTGTCGAGGTGCTTCACCGTCCCCGCTCGTTCACCGTGTTCGGCGCCACCACCAAGGTGTCGCAAGTAGCGTTCGAGGCGGACACCGTTTCGCTTGCCGAAGCGGTTGCGCGGATCGGGGGCCCGAACGACACGCAGGCCGATGCACGTGCCGTCTTCCTGTTCCGGTATACCGCCAGAGGCGTCGGCGCAGATCGGAAGCCGATCATCTATCGCCTCGATATGATGCAGGCCGCCAGCTACTTCCTGTCGACCAAGTTCGCGATGCAGGACAAGGATGTGATCTACGTCGCCAACGCGGCCGCGAACCAGCCCAGCAAGCTGATCAGTGTTCTGAATCAGCTCTTCTCCCCGTTCGTGACGGCGCGCGCCATAGCCCGCTAGTTGCGGACAAGTGGACAGAGATCAGGATGACGAGGGAGAAACGACCTGCCAGGGGTGACGTGCGGCTGACCCCCTGATCGCTTCGATGATGGTCTCGAGCGGTGGCTCGCGAAGCCCGTCGAACGGGATTGGGCCTGCGCTCCACTGGGGATTGTAGCTTGGATCGCGGGCCAGCGCGTCACCCCATCGCTCGCGCAACGTCCGGAACTCATCGACGTCCCACGCAATCTTGGCGCGGGTGTCGTTCAAACCGCGTGTCTTGGACTCGAAATGAATGAGTTCGATCGCCGCTGTGTACAGGATCAGCAGGCCCTTCGCCCGAGCCTTGAGGCAGAAGTCGACATCGTTGAACGCTATCGCAAGCCGTTTCTCGTCGAAGCCGCCGACCGCTTCGAAATGAATTCGACGGGTGGCCAGAAAGGCTCCGGTGACGGCGGCCACCGCGCGGGTCGTGCGCCAGCGGTCGAGCGGCCCACCGACGCCTGAGGCCGCCCCCACGCCCTCGTGGCGCGGCGATCCACCGAAGAGGAGGATGCCGCCATGCTGAAGCGTCCGATCCGGATAAAGCAGCCGTGCCCCGATCGCGCCGACATCGCGGCGTTGCAGATAGCCGATAACCCGCCGATCCCAGCCATCAGTCAGCATCTCGGTGTCGTTGTTGACGAAGACCAGGTACGGCTCGTCAGAAGCGGCCGTGGCCAGATTGTTGGCACGGGACCAATTGAACGGTTCGTCCATCGTCAACACCTGGACGCCGCGACGGCCGAGCTCCTTCAGTAGAGCGAGCGTCTCGGGTTCCTTGCTGCGGTTATCAACCACGGTCAGCCGGACGCGGTCGGGCCGATCGGCGCGAGCCAGAAGGCTGTCGATCGCGGTCCGTAGCATCGTGGCGGCGTCACGAGTGGGTATAACGACTCTGATCGCAGGAGCGGCGTCGCTCGGTTGCGCTACCAGGACAGGCGAGAGGCCCGATCTCGGTATCAACTCCAATGCGCCTCCGCGCACGGTAAAGTGCTCATTCGCGGCTGGCGTCGCCCCGATTAGTCCTGCTGGAGCTATGGCTTCTCCGCCGAGCGGGGCTCCGCATGCGACCTCCGGCAGTTCGATGATCGACGCCAGCACGCGAGGAATCTGCGCAACCGGACCGTTCTCGGAGACTGCAAGGAGCAAGCTACGGTGCGCCTCAAGCGGATGATCGTGCGCGGGCGCGGCTTTGGCGCGCGACGGCGACGGCGCGCGTACCATGATAATGGGAGGAGGCACCGCCGCCTGGATCAGGGTGAACGGATCAAAGGCGCCTTGGAGCGCCGGGTGCGACCGGACGGGTCCTCCGACAGGATCTTCACGGATGTGATCGTGATCGGCGTAGAACGCGTCGGCATCGGTGATCGAGGCGGCGAACGCGAACCAGGCTAGGCTCTGAGGGTCTAGCGACACGCCGGCGGGCAGCATCAAGACCCAATCCTCGTCGCCGGACATGGCTTCTGCGTCCGGTTCGTTGAACGTGATCCGCTGATCGGTAGATGCGAAGCTTGCGACCGGATGATCGAGCAAATGGAGCGGCGCACGCACGCACGCGCGCCAGCTATCCAGCGACTGATCGAGCAAGCTGATCAGCGTGGCGCGAAGATAGGCCGGCGCCGTGTTGCGCGCGTCGACAATGACGAGAATGGGCAAAGGCGAACATGCCGGTGGCGGCATGACAGGGAAGGCCTTCCGAAACGCATCGTAATCGCCAAGCGGCAATGTCGAGGCCGCAGCGTAACCCTCGGCAAGCGCCTGTGCCGCAGCCTCATGGAATTGCAGTTCGGCAAGCAGGCGTTCGCGCCTCGAAGATGCGAAAACCACCGCTGGAACACTGTCGCGGGCCTCCAATACCAGCAACTCCCGCAGAGGCGCAGCCGCATCGGGATCGAGGTGCAATGCGTCCGCATAGGCAGAGATGGCCGCCTCACGCGCGCCGCGTAGCTTCAGCAGATGCCCCAGCTGCACGAAGGTGTCGGAACGCCCGCCCCCTCGCTTTATCGCCTCGCGATACGCCTCCTCGGCACGATCGAGGTCACCCAGCTCCTTTGCGGCGTGACCCAATTGAACCCAGATTTCGGCGTGATCCGGCTTTGCGGCCACCACCGCAGCATAGCGACTGTAGGCGGTAGACCAGTCGCCTCGACGCTGCGCCTCGTCCCCCTCGCGGATTTGGCGGCCGACACGCTTCGGCCTGGAAAACAGCATCCGCTCCGTTGCATCCCTCGCCGTTGTGACCGGACGCTACGACATAGCCGGAGCCATCGCCAGCGGCTTGGCATTCGATACCGAAGCGACTAGCGACGCCCGCACATCTCGTGCCAACAGGATCCTGCGGCAGAATGGTACTTGTTGTCGGTCACAGCCACATGGATTGCCTACGAAAGGCAGCAATTGAGCGCGGTTCTGATCTGAATTGTCTCTATCTGTGGCTGACCAGAGAGCCTGTGATCCGCGACGACGGCGAGGTCAGGCTGGGTCCGAACATCACCAACCGACTGGAGCCTGAGGTGGTTGCGCTCGTCGGCGGCGCCGCGCACGATCTGCTCGGCCTGATCCGGCATCCGACGCCTTTCGATTTCGTACTTCCGGAGCAGCCCGATCTTCCTATGGACCCGGACGCAACCATCATTCCCTATGCAGCTGCGGTTGCAGCCGTTGACGGATTGATCGGCGGGGACGAGGCGGAGCTTGCCGGGCTCATTGCGGCGACGGGGTGCCATGTCCGACAGATCGAGTCTCCGCCCCCATCGGGGAACAACAGCCAGCTTGCACCCGATATCTCATTGATCGCCAAGATGTGGAAGCGTCCGCTGGAGGCTGACAGACCACCATCGGAACCCTGGCTTCGCTACAAGCTATGGCGCATCCATTCGACTCTTGTTCGGCAGCGCTGCGAAGCTGCTGGTGTCGAATTCGTACCAGTCCCCGAAAAGGCGCTTGTCGACGGCGCTTTCCTGGCGCCCGAGTTCTACGCCTATCCCTGTCACGCCAATGCAGCTTATGGTGCGCTCGTGCTGGAGCAACTCGGCATGCTGCCATGACAAGCAAGGAGGCCATGATGCGCCACCCCTACAGCGATGCAGCGCCGCATAGATTGTGGCGCAAGGCGGTGAGCGCGAAGCAAGCTGAAACCGATCCGGTCGTGGATTTCCCGATCCGCATCGAGCCGGAGCAGGCCGTTGTCGCCGCCGGGAGCTGCTTTGCCCAGCATATCTCGCGCTGGTTGCACAAGGGCGGCTTCACCTTCCTGGTGACCGAGCCTGCGCATCCAATCCTGCCTGCGGAGACCGCCGCCGCCTTCAATTACGGCCGCTTCACTGCGCGATACGGCAACGTCTACACGGCGCGTCAGCTGCTCCAACTGCTGCGCCGCGTCTACGGCCGCTTCGTGCCGCAAGAGGATGTCTGGACTACTGCAGCCGGCGCGTTCGTGGATCCGTTCCGGCCGCAGATCCAACCGGGTGGCTTCGCTTCGTACAAGGAGTTCACGCTCGATCGGGCGCAGCACTTCGCCGCCGTGCGACAAGCCTTCGAGGCGATGGACGTGTTCATCTTCACGCTCGGCCTGACGGAAAGCTGGGAAGCCAGGGCGGACGGCGCGGTGTTCCCGGTTTGCCCGGGCACGGCAGGCGGATCGTTCGATCCTGAAGCCCACAGGTTCCGCAATCAGGACGTCGGCGAAGTGGCGGACGATCTGGCGGCGTTCATTGCCGAACTCGCTGAAATCAACCCGGCCTGCAAGGTGATCCTGACTGTTTCACCGGTGCCGCTCGTTGCGACCGCGACCAACGGTCACGTGCTCGCGGCCACGACCTACTCCAAGTCGGTTCTAAGAGTGGCGGCCGAAATGACGGCTGCCCGGCACGATCATGTCGGCTACTTCCCCTCGTACGAGATCATCACCGGCCCGCAATCGCGCGGGCGCTATTTCGCCGAAGACCTCCGCTCCATCAACGAGGAGGGCGTGGAGCGGGTGATGACGCTGTTCTTCAAACACGCGACCACCAGCGAAGCACCCGCTGTCTCTCCAGGTGAACCGGAGGCGGAGCCGGACGCGTTCCTGGCCGACATGCGACGGGTGGTTGACGCGCTGTGCGACGAAGAGGCGCTCGACGCCGCTGAGTGACGGCGGACGCCTCGCTAGATCAGCGCCCGCATCTGCTCGACCACCAGCGCACCATATGCCTCGTTCACATGCATGGCGTCTGCGTAAAACTCTTGCTTGAGGTAGCCACGTTCATCGACTGCGCCGGCGGGGGCCTCGATGAACACGACGCCGATCGCGGCGCAGTGATCCGCCACCAGCCGGGTGGCGAGGCGCCACAGCTTGTAGCGCAGTATCGCCGGCGAGACCTCAGCGGTCAGATTCTGGAAGAACGACCAGGGGACATCGGCAAGTACCCTGTCGCTGTCTTCCAGCGGAGGCGGAGGTTCGAAGTGGTAGACGGGTCCGCTAGCGGCCGCGCGAACGAGGGTGATGATGTCCAGATATTCCTGAAGCTGCTGCATCATGGCAGCCATGATGGCCGCTTCCGGGATCACGCTGGCCTCATGATCAGTCGGCAGGGCTGGTTGCTCCGATAACACGAAGTCGAATGGGATCGGGTGGCGTACAAGGCCGATCATATTATGTCCGGCGCCTCCGACGGCCGAAAAGACGACGCCATCGCGCAGGCAATCTGCGATTACCGGATGGAAAGCACTTCCATCGGGCGCGATCGCCGGCTGCGGAGCTGTCCAGAAATTGTACCCTTCCAGTTGGAAGCCGGCCGTCGCTGCCGCATCGAAGATCTGCTGCGAGTGACTGTGTCCGATCAGCCGGGGATTTATGCGGCGGCGCTTGCCTCGCTCGTACAACCGGCGCGCCAATGCTCTGAAAATAAGAACCTCCGCACTATCGATCGGATCGTTCCCGAGTGATAGGGAATGACGGCAAGGCTTGCAAAGCCGCCGTGTCGCCTGGCGTTCCGGTGGCAAGTCGTCGCCTTCTGGAGGAGTGACGTGGGCTTCATCGACAAGGCGAGCTCCTTGCTCAACCGCCGCTTCTGGAAGGCGTCACCCGACGCGGTCCTGAACCAGAGTGAAGCGCTGAAAGCCGCCAATAAGCCGATCGAGGCGTTCAAGCTTCTAGATCGCAAGGCCCGCCGCACGGGCGATCGCCAGTTGCTCAGGGCGCTGACGACGCTGCGTCGCGATGCCGCCGTAGCGGCCGCGCAAGAAGCCACGCCGCGGGCCGATTGGCCGCCCAAGCTGGCCGATCCTTTTCCGGGGGGTGAGAGCATTCCCGAGATCGGCCGCCAGGAACTGAACAGCGTCACGATGGGCGGCGCGATCCTCCATCATGGCAGTGTCCTGGTGCGGGGCCTCCTGGACCCGGCTGAAGCCACTGCGTTCGCCGAGCAGATCGAAACCCTTTTCGCGGATTACGATGCTTGGGTGGCGGGCACTCCCCGCGACGAGTCGCTGCTCATCCCGTTCGACGGAAGCGACGACGATCCTCTGATGAACACCCGTCCCTGGAACAGGGAGGGCGGCGGCATCTGGGCTGCAGACAGCCCGGTACTTCTGGATTGCCTCCTTGAGCTCTACGAGCGCTATGGCTTGATCGCGGCGATCGAGCAGTATCTCGGCGAACGGCCGGTTGCGTCGGTTGGCAAGACTGTCCTGCGACGCGTCTATCCGTCGAACGCGGGCGACTTTCATCAGGATGGCGCCTTCCTCGGCAAGGACGTGCGGACGATCAACGTGTGGATCGCCTTGTCGGATTGCGGGATCGACGCTCCGGGGCTCGAGATCGTCGATCGTCGCTTGCCCGGTGTCGTCGAGACGGGAACGGGAGATGCCATCTTCGACTGGTCGGTCGGCCGTGAGGTTGCGCGCGATGCCAATGCCGGTAAGGCGTTCGCCCGCCCGGCCTTCAAGGCCGGGGATGCGCTGATCTTCGATCAGTTCATGCTTCACTCGACCAGCTACGCGCCGACGATGACGACGCGGCGCTTCGCCTTGGAATCCTGGTTCTTCGCGCCGTCCGCAAGTCCCGCCGATCAGATCCCCTTGTTCATCTGACGCGGACCGGAAGCGCCTCGGGCATCAGCCGTGCGCTTTCTCCTTCAGGCTCGCCTCAAGCTCCGAGATGCGGGCGTTGCGTTCGTTGAGCAGCCGCCGGGCACGCTGCAGCGCATCGGTCCGGATTTCGAGCCGGCGCCGCTCCTCGTAGAGCGCCGCCCGCATCTTCATGCCATCCTCTTCGAGCGCCTTGCAGGTTTCGATCAGCATGTCAGGGGAGTAGAAGCTTTCGATCAGCGCCTCGAGCCCCGCTGTGCGCCGCGCGTCGGGCACGATGATGCCCAGACCGTTGAAGAACGGCAATACCCACAACCGAATGTCGCCCGACGCCGTGACGAAATCCTCGATCGCGGTGAGAACGCCGTTCTCCGGACCACCCTCCTCCAGCGCATTGGCATACCAACCGTTCATGCCGTTATCGACGAGTTCGGAGACGCCCGGCATGATGCCCTTGTAGGCGTAAGGCCTGCGCTGGCTGTCGTCGAAGTCATCAGGATTATAATACATGTCGCGCCTGCCATAGGGCCAAGCGCAATCATGGGCGAGGATGAGCGGGATCGGCTGACCGTCAGCCAGGGCGCGGCGCCTGAACAGGCTTAGCTCGGTATAGACCGTCTGCCAGTTGTGATCACCGTCGAGCATGACGATGTCGGGTGCCGCGATGCTCCCGATGAGGTCGGTACTCTTGCCGACGTGAAGCGTGCAGACTTCGCTTCCGAATTGCCCGAGCAGATCGGTCAGCTCCGGACTCGGCAGTGTCTCGATGATATCGAGGTGGCAGCCGGTATCGCGACAGTGCATCAGGAGATACCTGGTATCCAGTCCGGCTTCGGCGCCGATCTCAAGGATGCGGCGCGGCATCAACTCGCGGATCAGGGGCCCGGTGTAGCGGTTCCAGAAACGGTTCATGCGCTACATTCCCTCCAGATCATCTAAAGCGGGGTTGTATCCAAGATCGATGTGCACGTTCGGTATCCGACGCAGGAACCCCGATGGACAGGTCGTGATCAGATGCGCGTTGTAGGTATGGTCCTGCTGGAAGAACGGCTCGCTGCGCAGGAAATGCTCGATTGCGCGCTCCGTCCGCCGGCTGGAATAGCCGATGTCCGGCTGGCCGAAGGCGCCGCCCAGCACGCAGATATACGCACCTGCCGAGACGAGGTGCGAGTAGCGACGGATCGACTCGATCGGTAGCGGTTCGTCATCGCGCGGCTGAAACAACACGCAGCACGTCTCTTTAGCCCCTATTGTCTCCTCGATCGCAGCGAAGATGCTGCCGACCAAGGAGTCGCCAACGATTTGCTCGACCTGAGGCGACACAATCTCCGCTTCTTCGGCATGGACCCACACGATCTTGGTCGATCCAAGCTGCAGAATTGGCAGGATGGATGCGACATAAGCCACGAGTCCGGCCTCGACATCCTTGCAGATCAGGACTTCCGGGCGAACGGAGAACAGCATCTGCTGGATTTCGATGAGGTCGGCCGGCGCCAGCCCGGTGCCGCTGCCTGCCCAGACCGTGCGCTCCTGCAGCCCCGCCTCGACATAGGCAGCGCGCCCGAGCGAACGCATCCCTCGATCGAAGGCCGATATGAGACCGGCGGGCTTTATGTACGAAGTCAGCCCCAACCTCGTGCGATCTACCGAAGGCCGCCGCCCGACGAGCGAATACTTGCTGCGAATTTGGCCGCGCACCCGGATATCGAGCGTGTCGAGGTGCTCGAACGGGCTGCCGCGCATCGCCTCGAACTTCTTGGCGTAGTCGCGGACGCGCACGTCCTTTTCGTCGTCACTCACATTAGTCGTGGTGCCACCATGATATTGGTGGAAACTCGCCTCGCCGATCAACGCGATCGGCACTGCGCCTGGCGAACGCGCGGCTCGAACGAAGAGGTCGAGGTTGGCGAATCCGCCGCCCGCCATCGAGAACGCCTCGTCGAAGCCTCCGATCGTCCGATACAGATCCGCGCTCAGAAACAGGCAGTTGGTCTCGGACATGCCGTCGAACCAGTGGCTGGCGCTCTCGACTACGGGCGCCGAAATATCGAAGATATCGTACCCGCAGTCTGGCCACCCGATCCGGGCGAACAATATGTCCTCGTACGCACCGCCATATCCAACGGTTGAAAGCCAGCGCTGGTCGCCGCCGACGAACCATTGGCGCAGGCCGACAACTGCGTTGTCTTCCGACCGCAGGGCCGCGACCGCCTCGGCCAGCGCGCCGGGGCTGAGCAGGTGGGCGCCATCGATCATCATGGCGAGCCAGCGCCCCCGGGCCAGCCCCGCACCTTCGTTGAGCGCGAACACCGGCGACGAATGAGCGATCGACGGCCTCACCAGGCGAAACTCAGGACCGAAACTGTTGACCAAAGCCTCGTCGAGCGGCGGATCCGAGCCGTTATCGATGCAGATCACCTCGTAGGCGATCGTATCGAGATCGCGCTGGAACGCCCGCGACATCGAGAACAGGGTCCGTTCCGCTTCGCGGCGCATGTTGTAGAAGTTGACTACGATCGAGAGGTCGATCGGACGATCCGCTGACGGACGCACGATCTCGGGTAAAGGATCGGGCGCAGGAGCCTCGCCCTCAAGCAGCATCACCGCCGGAGCTGCCAGCAGATCAGCCTGGGTGTCGCCGCGGCGGAGCATCAGCTTATGCGGCTCACCGTCGTACAACTCCGGCGGCAGGGCTATACGATATCCGGCTCGGCCATTGCCCTGACGGAAATCTTCGAGATCCTCCCGCCACAGGTCTGCCCGGCCGCGCGCTATGCACCGCCCGTTCTCGATCACTTCGAGATTGATCGCAGGCCCGAGGAAGCTGCCGTCGTGGACCCAGCCGCGAAGATGGTGTGGCCCTACCTC
Source organism: uncultured Sphingomonadaceae bacterium (assembly GCA_964242855.1). Taxonomy (GTDB): domain Bacteria; phylum Pseudomonadota; class Alphaproteobacteria; order Sphingomonadales; family Sphingomonadaceae; genus Solisphingomonas. Next base: position 29,479 of record CAXTBZ010000008.1, on the reverse strand, counting down.
ATCGAGATATCCCTCGAGCGCAGTGTTGTCCGACAGGCGATTGTCGAACGTAGACGTCGGCGCGTCGATCGGTCGATCGAGCGGACTACCGGCGAGTTCGCTGCGCTCGTCTCCCAACCGGGCGAAAATCCGCACCTGGCCACGTCCCGAACCCGGCACAGCCACGAAAAAGCTGCAAGATCCATGTCGCTTGCCGGCGTTGGCGAGATCGCCACGGAAGATGTTGGCGATCGTACTGGCGAGCACTTCTCCCGTCTCGGACAGGATATCGACGGTAACGACTTCCTCGGGCGTGTCCGGGCTCCAGGCCCAGCCCCTCAGATACCCGGCGTCCCATCCATCGACATGACCTTCCAACGACCGGACCTCGCCTGTTGCATGAAAAGCCCAAGCTCTTCCCTCGCGCCGTGGGCGGACTTAAAGGGGTGGTCCGCGGAAGGCAACATAGGCGGCAGACCGCAAGATCGAATGGAGCAGGGTGACGGCTTGGCGGACGCGGATCGCATTCTCATAGCCATACCGCTGTTTCGATCGCCGGAATTGATCGAACCGCTCTTCGCCTCCCTGATCGCGATGGCCGACGAGATCCGGACGCTTCCTGCCGATTTACTGCTGATCAACGACTCGCCGGATGATGACGGCCTTCGCGTCGCGCTGGACCTGCACCTTCCGGCGCTGCGCGAGGCGGTCGACGTCGAGCTTGTCGCGAATTCGCACAACCTGGGCTTCGTCGGCACCGCCAATCGCGCGTTCACGGTTGGGCTGGAGCGCAGTGCCGACGTGCTGTTGCTCAATTCCGATGCGCGGCCCCGGCCCGGCACCTTCGCCGAGATGGCGGCAGTTGCCAGGCTCGATCCGATGATCGGGTTCGTGAGCCCTCGATCCGACAATGCGACGTTGTGCGACTCGCCTTATCCGTCAGCCTGGCGGGCCGGCTCGCCTGATCAGACTTACGCAAACCACAAGGCGATCGAGCGCTTCCTGCCACGCTACAGCTATGCGCCAACCGCTGTGGGCTTCTGCCTCCTCGTGCGGGGTTTGATGATCGAGGAGTTTGGGCTCTTCGATGAGATCTACGAAGGCGGGTACAATGAAGAGAACGATCTGATCCGGCGGTGCAATCGCCGGGGGTACCGCGCGGTTCTCGCCAATCACGCCTATGTCCACCATCTGGGAGGCGCGTCGTTCGCCGCCTCTTCCGTGTCCTCTGCCGCGAGAGAAGAGCGCAATCGCGCCATACTCATCGAGCGGTACCCGGAATATCCGCTCGCGGTGCAGCGCTTCTACGAGGGCGCTGATCACCGAGCGCAGCGGCTGCTCGCTGGCCTGGTTCCGCTCGAGCCCGGCGGGCTGTTGCGGGTTCTGTTCGACTGCCGGACACTGGAGTGCTCGCACAAGGGCACCTTCGAGCATAGCCGCCGACTTCTCGCGGCAATCGCGTCCCAAGCGGCAGATCGCTTCGAGCTGTTCGTGCTATGCGAGCAGGCGGCCTTCGACTTCCATGCCCTGCATCGGATCGACGGACTCCGCTTCTGCGAGCAGGAGGATGTTCACGACCGGCCGTTTGCCGTTGCGATGCGGCTGGTCCAGCCGTTCCTGCTCGAGGACATCATCACCCTCGCCGACTATGCGCCGGTGACCGGCTGCCTCGTGCTCGATACGATCGCGATGGACTGCCAGCAGCTCGATACGCACGGCCTCGACACCTTATGGCGCTTTATGGCCGAGGCGGTTTCGCTGATCGGCTACAACAGCGACTTCACACGCGACCAGTTCAGGCGGCGCATCGAGATCTGGCCACATGTGACCGAGTTCATCTCGCGGTGCTCAACCGCTGAGTCGGATTACGCCGAGGTGACCGATCAGCCGGGCCAACATGTGCTCGTTGTCGGCAACGACTATCCGCACAAGTTCGTCGCCGAAGCGGTTGCCGCTATTCGCGCCGCCGACCCGGACATCGCGATCCGGACGCTTGGGGTCTCTGCCCTAAACGATGCGTCACGTGCTGACGCCGGCACACTCGACGAGGCCGAGGTCGACCGATTGTACCGCGACGCGAGCATCGTTGTCTTCCCAAGTCATTACGAAGGATTTGGCCTGCCGATCCTGCACGGTCTGGCGCGGCGCAAGCCGGTGATCGCGCGCGATCTTCCCTCCGCGCGTGAAATCGCGGCGAGAGTGGAGCATGCGTGGAACCTCCATCTTGCGACATCCACCGCGGAGATGGCCGACATGGTTGCGAGAGGCTTGGACTGGCAAGTCCAGGCGTCAGACGCCGGCGGATCATCGGCCGAAAGCTGGGACGATGCCGCGCAGGCTCTGCTAGATGCGATCGAGACGGAGCTGCAGCGCTTCGATTTCGGGACGTGCCGGCGCCAGCAAGCCGCGATCATCGGCCATCGCGCCCGCCTGGACGCCGAACATCGCTACCATGAGGGCGCGTCGAACACGGCGGAACTGCAGGCAAGGATTACGGAGGAAGCACAGCGACGCATCGAGAGCCACCGCAAAGTCGCGGAACTGAGCCAAGAAGCAGCAGAAGCCCAGCTGAGTGCTCAGCACGCCGAGACGCTTGCCCTGCAGGCCCGGGCGGAGGGCGAACGCAGCGACCGTGCGGCGAGCCAAAGCCGAAAGGACGCCGACGCAGCTCGGTGGGCCGCCTCACGAGCCACAGAGCGAGCCTGGGCTGCGGAGCGGGACCTCCACCGCCACCAGGCGCTGCAAGCGTTGCTTGAGGATGCGCCGACATATCAGACGCCGGTCTACACCGCGGGCCGGGGGCCACGGCCGATGGCCGATCGCTTTTTCGATTGGATTGCCAAGCCGGCTGTCAGGGGGCGTCTCGACGGCCCGCGTCCTGTTCACGCGCAGCATACCGCGCCCCGACTCGATTTGACCCTTTCCAGGCCCTGCGATGACCCAGCGGAGCTGATGGCGCCCTTGTTGAGCTGGATCGACGTCCTCCCCTTGGGCGGTCGGCTCGACTTCATCGTCGATCGCACAACGGTCGGCGAGCAAGATATCCGCACGCTGCTGCACGCTTTGGGGTGTATGGTGACCCATGTTGCACCCTCCCGCAGCCTGCGGATGATCGCGGTGAAGATGTGGGAAGCGCGGTGGCCGCTGTCCGGATCAGCTGAAGCCGAACGGTTCCTGGAGGCGGTCTACCACATCATCCTGCATCGCGAACCCGACGAGGCCGGTGCGCAGCTATACCTTGCGGCGCTGGCAAGCGGGACATCGCGCGACGACATCGTTCGATCGCTACTCACGTCCCGCGAGCGGTTTGAGATCGTCTCTCGTTCTTTGATCGCTGCAGGGGTGCTCGCATCCAATTGATGCTGCCACGGCGTTTCTCGTTCGCCGTCATTTCCCCGCGACGCCATCGCGGCTATGATCGACATAGGCCACGAGAGAGGACCAGCGCCGCATGGCTACCCGGTTACGCATAGAAGAGCTGTTCGACGCAGAGCTTTACCTGACGCGCAATCCCGATGTCGAAGCGATCGGGATCGATCCGAAGGATCATTGGCTACGTTACGGTCGCGATCAGGAGCGCAGGGGCATGCGACCATCATGGCTCGCCCCTGCGTTCGCGGATGCCGAGTATCTCGATGCGTATCCCGATGTGGCCTTGAGCGTGGAGACGGGAGAGTTCGCGTCTGCCGCCGAGCACTGGTTCGGCGCAGGGCGGGACGAAGTGCGCGACGGAGTTCGTGCGCCGATCGCTTCCTTTGACGAGCACGAGTACCTGTCCAAACGGCCCGACGTCATCCGGGCTATCGCGCAGGGGACCTACGCAAGCGGCTTCGAGCACTGGCTGGAATGGGGCTTGTCCGAGCAGAGGGCGCGCGACCGCACGATTGCCGAACTGATCGAGCGAGCATCGGTCGTGAAGCCCGCCTTCGGCTCCAATGCCTACGCCGACAATCTTTCGCGCGAAAAGATCGCCTTCTGGGAGGAGAAAGGCTTTCTCATCCTGCCAGGTTTGATCGCGCCCGAACGCTGCGACGCCATCAACAAGCGCATCGACCGGCTGTGGTTCGAACGGCGGACGAATGCTCCACCGATCTCGATCGACGTCTACCTCGAACGGCCGGACAGCAAGCGCATTCCGATGCGCGAGGCGCCGGGCGACTCGCGCGCGCTGCCGAACAAAATCAATGACATGGTGATGTTCGACGATCTGATCGCCGGCGTGGCGCTGGATGACAAGGTGGTGGAGGCCCTGCGCTGGATCCTGCGAGCCGATCCGGTCGCGATCGGATCACTCAACTTCGAACGCGGCAGCACTCAGCGCTACCATACCGACACCCTCTATATGCCGGGGCAAACGCCCGGCGGGATGACCGCGGCCTGGTTCGCGCTGGAGGATGTGTCGCCGGAGGCCGGGCCGCTGCTTTACTATCCCGGCAGCCACAAGATCCCGATGTTCCGGTTCAGTTCGGGCACTTCGAACCAGATCAACGAAGAGGTGCCTGATTACACCACCTATATGGCTTGGCACGTCGATCAGATGAAGCTGGTGCCCGAGACCTTCCTGCCCAAACAGGGCGACGTGTTGATCTGGCACGAGCTGCTGTTCCATGGTGGCGCCCCGATCGAGGATGCGGCGATCACCCGCAAGAGCCTGGTCGTGCATTACTGGCGGGCCGACGAGATGCCGCGCGAGGAACTCGTCGCAAAGGGTGGCGGCTACTGGTGGAACCGGCCTCCGCTAGCGTGATTATGCAACGCTCGCTTGGCGGTCGATCAGAGGACGCCACCAAGGCTCGTTGTTCAGGTACCAGGCGAGCGTTTCGGCAAAGCCCTGCGTGAAGTCGCGCGCGGGCGCATAGCCGAGTTCGGAACGGATCTTGCGCTCGTCGATCGCATAGCGACGGTCGTGACCTTTGCGGTCCTCGACGAAGGACTTGAGCTCGGCGGTCGATCTCCCCGTTGCTGCGGGTGCTTCGGGAAAGCGCTTACCCAGTCCAGGATCGGCGGCAAAGGCGGCATCGACGCCGCGGCAGATCTCTTCGATGACGTAAAGGTTCGGAAGCTCCTGGCCGCCGCCGATGTTGTAGACTTCGCCGGCGCGACCGGCGGTGACGCACAGCTCGACGCCGCGGCAATGGTCCTCGACGTGCAGCCAGTCGCGCACGTTCATGCCGTCGCCGTAGATCGGCAACGGCTGCCCTGACAGCGTGTTCAGCATGAACAGCGGGATGAGCTTTTCGGGAAACTGGAACGGCCCGTAATTGTTCGAACAATTGCTGATCGTCGTATCGAGGCCGTAGGTGTGATGATACGCCCGCACGAGGTGGTCAGACCCCGCCTTCGATGCCGAATAAGGCGAGTTGGGCGCGTATGGTGTGGCCTCGGAAAAGGCGGGCTCATCGGGCGCGAGCGAGCCGTAGACTTCGTCGGTCGAGACATGGTGGAAGCGGTGCGGCCGGCCGCTGCCTGCATCCAGCCACGCCCGCTTTGCCGCCTTCAGCAGGCTGTGGGTGCCGACGACGTTGGTGGTGACAAACGCATCGGGTCCGGTGATCGACCGATCGACATGGCTTTCGGCGGCGAAATGGACGATCCTGTCTATGTCGCGGCTGGCGAGCAGTTCATGCACCAGATCGGTATCGCAGATGTCGCCGACGACCAGTTCCACACCGTCGAGGCCGTCGAGGCTCGCCCGGTTTCCGGCATAGGTCAGCGCATCCAGAACCACGATGCCGTCGCCCGCATGCGTCTTTCGCCAATGATGCACGAAGTTTGCGCCGATGAAGCCGGCGCCGCCGGTCACGAGAACATCAGCCATGGGTTCGCACCTCGTCGAGCATCCGGCGCAGATTGAAACGCCAGTGCGGCGCCGGACGCCCGAGTGCGGCGAAGGTCGTGCGCTTGTCCAGAACCGAATAGGCCGGCCGGATCGCAGGCGTCGGAAAATCTTCGGTCGCGATCGGGATGACGGGCACCGCGGCAGCGATCATCCCAAGCGCGATCGCCTCTTCCTGGATCGCGACCGCGAAATCGTACCAGCTGGCCACCCCGCTGTCGGTGTAATGGTACATCCCGATGCGGCCATCGAGGACCAGCGACCATAAGGCGCCGGCCAGATCGGGTGCGTAGGTGGGGGTGCCGATCTGATCCGCTACAACCCGCACCTCGGGCCGCTCGTTCATCAGCCGCAACATGGTGCGCACGAAATTGCCGCCTGTCGGTGCATAGACCCATGCGGTGCGGACGATCAGCGCGTGCGCACCCGCGGCCTGCTCGCCGGCAAGCTTGGTGCGGCCGTAGGCGGAAAGCGGACGGGGGTCGGCGTCCGGCGCATAGGGCCTGCTCGCCTGCCCATCGAAGACGAAGTCGGTCGACACGTGAACGAAGCGGGCATCGACGCTGCGGGCGGCCTCAGCAAGGTACCCTACCGCCGTCGCGTTGACGGCGAGGGCTTGCGCCTCGTCTGCTTCGGCCTTGTCGACCGCCGTGTAAGCGGCAGCGTTGAACACGATATCTGGCCGCTCCGCCTCAATCAGGCTCATCACGCGATCGCGATCGGTGATGTCGAGGGTGTCCGAATCGTGACCGACGCATTGGATATGCTGCGGCACGGCTGCCGCCAGCGCACGGCCGAGCTGTCCATGCGCTCCCACGATCAGCGCCTTCATGCGAACGCCTCGATGGCGGACAGCGGCCTTGCGTTCACATCCTTGGCGGAAAGCTGAGGTGTGATCCCTGCCAGCGGCCATTCTATGCCAACGGCCGGGTCGTTCCAAAGCAGGCTCTGCTCGGCGCTGGGATCATAGGGTGCCGTGCATTTGTAGAGGAAATCGGTGTCATCGGCGAGGCTCAGGAAGCCATGGCCGAAGCTCGGAGGAATCCAGAACATGCGCTTGTTGGCGACGCTAAGCTCGACACCAGCCCATCGGCCGAAGGTTGGCGACGATCGGCGCAGATCGACCGCCACGTCCCAGACGACGCCGGCGACCACGCGCACGAGCTTGCCTTGCGGATTGGGGTTCTGGAAATGCACCCCGCGCAACACGCCCTTGGCGGATCGACTGTGATTGTCCTGCACAAAGGCAAGATCGAGCCCTGCCGCGGCGAAAGCATCGGCGTTCCAGCTTTCGAGGAAGAAGCCGCGATCGTCCCCGAACACCTTCGGCTCGATGATCAGCGGCCCGGGGATCCCGACCTCGAGGATGTTCATGATCGCGCCGCCTTGCCGGTGAGCAGGCCGGTGAGGTAATCGCCGTAACCGCTCTTCAGAAGCGGCGCTGCCAGCCGTTCGAGCTGCGCATCGTCGATGAAGCCCTGGCGCCAGGCGATCTCCTCGGGGCAGCAGACCTTCAGCCCCTGCCGCTCCTCGGTCACCCGGACATACTGGGCGGCGTCGAGCAGCGAGACATGAGTCCCGGTATCCAGCCACGCGAAGCCGCGACCCATGATCTCGACCGAGAGGCTGCCCTCTTCCAGGTAAAGGCGGTTGAGATCGGTGATCTCCAGTTCGCCCCGCACCGAAGGTTTGAGATCGCGCGCGAGATCGACCGCTCGTCCGTCGTAGAAATAGAGCCCGGTCACCGCATAGTTGGATTTGGGGGCTGCGGGCTTCTCCTCGATCGTCTCGGCGCGGCCGTCAGCGTCGAACGACACGACGCCGTAGGCTGCAGGATCCCGGACGTAATAGCCGAACACTGTCGCCCCGTGGTCGCGATCGGCCGCGCTCGCCAGCAGATCGGACAGGCCGTGTCCGTAGAAGATGTTGTCGCCCAGGATCAGCACGGAAGGTTGATCGCCGACGAAGTCTGCGCCGATGTGATAGGCCTGCGCGAGGCCGGCCGGATCGGGTTGCACGGCATATTCGATCGACAGACCAAGATCGGAACCGTCGCCTAGCAAGGTCCGGAATGCGCCCTGATCATGCGGCGTGGTGATGATCAGAACCTCGCGAATGCCCGCCAGGATCAATGTCGACAACGGGTAATAGATCATCGGCTTGTCGAATACCGGCATCAGCTGCTTGGAGACTGCGCGGGTCAGCGGATAAAGCCTCGTGCCGGAGCCGCCCGCCAATATGATACCCTTACGCAACCGCGCTCTCCTGCCTTTACCCGAGGTCCACTACTTCGGACATCATCAATCGGCTAGTCCGGAGCAGCCGCAGCGTGCGCGTTACATCCTATGGAGGGGGGATCGCTCCCGCCCGATCGTCGACGTCGATTACCGAACCTTCCCCTGGCGGCCGATCCTTCACAATGTCGTCCAGCCGCAGCAGCGTTTGCATGAGCGCTTCGAACTGTGCGAGTGGCCAAGCATTCGGCCCATCTGAAAGAGCCTCGTCGGGCTCCGGATGGGTTTCCATGAAGACGCCCGCCACGCCGGCTGCAACAGCTGCTCTCGCCAGCACGGGCACGAACTCGCGCTGACCCCCGGAGCGATCGCCCTGCCCACCAGGCAGCTGCACGGAGTGCGTCGCATCGAAGACGACGGGACAGTCGGTCTCTCGCAGGATCGCCAGGCTCCGAATGTCCGACACGAGATTATTGTATCCGAAGCTGGCGCCGCGCTCGCAGACGAGGAAATTATCGGTCGGCTGCCCCGCCGCCTCGGCTGAGCCGCGTGCTTTGGCGACGACGTGCTTCATGTCTCCCGGCGCCATGAACTGAGCCTTCTTGATGTTTACCGGCCTGCCCGATCGAGCCACCGCCGCGATAAAGTCGGTCTGGCGCGCAAGAAAGGCCGGCGTCTGCAGAACATCGGCCACTTCCGCCACCGCGCTGATCTGATCTTCGGTGTGGACATCGGTGAGCACCGGCAGACCTGTCTCGCGGCGAACCTTGTCGAGGATACGTAAGCCTTCCTGGAGACCCGGGCCGCGGAAGGAAGCGCCCGAACTTCGGTTCGCCTTATCGAACGAGCTTTTGTAGATGAGCAGAATGCCGAGCCGTTCGGAAATGGCCTTGAGCGTTTCGGCCGTGCTGAGCGCGAACGCTTCGCTTTCGATCACGCATGGTCCAGCGATCACGAACAATCGTCGCTGCAGACCGATTTCATGCCCGCACAGGCGCATAATGCTACTCTTGCCAAGGCAACGTGTCGTCGCGCTACCTGCCCCGTGCGGCGTTTGAACGGTGGAAGTCAAATCGATAGCGGGATAAGGCCCACCCGGGTCGCTGGTGTAAGTGCGTTCCGAGAGGATGAATATGCGTTCCACGTTGGCTGATCGCGGAGACGATGCCGGTCTCCTGTCGGCGCTGAGGACAACCCGGATCGAGATTGAGGCCGTTGAGGCGTTATGCACAGCCCTGCGGACTTTGCCGCTTCGGCTCGCCTTTCTCGATGCGGTCTCTGCAATCGCTGCGCACTCGGGACGCCTGATCGTAACCGGAATGGGAAAGAGCGGCTTGGTCGCGCGCAAGGTGGCCTCGACGATGACGTCCACCGGCACGCCTTCGCTGTTCCTCCACCCGGGCGACGCCAGCCACGGCGATCTCGGCATGATCGGACACGACGATATTGTGCTGGCGTTAACCTGGTCGGGCGAGACCACCGAGCTTGGCGACATCATCGCCTACTGCCGCCGCTTCGATGTGAAGCTGATCGTAATGACCGCGCATGACGACAGCACCGCCGCCCGCGCCGCCGACATCTGCCTGCTGCTGCCGCAGGTGCGCGAAGCCTGCCCCAATGAACTTGCACCGACATCGTCGACAACCGTCCAAGCGGTGCTCGGCGATGCGCTGGCGGTGGCGCTGATCGAGCGGCGGGGGTTCACCCGGTCCGATTTCCTGACCTTCCATCCCGGCGGACAGCTCGGCGCGCAATTGATCACAGTCGGGCGCTTGATGGGCACAGGCGAAGACCTCCCCGTCGTGGCGATCGGGGCGACGCTGCGCGACGCTGCGGTCGAGATGAGCAGCAAGCGTTACGGCTGCACGGCGGTGCTCGACGATGCAGGCAGGCTGATCGGTGCCTTCACGGATGGCGACATGCGGCGAAGCTTCGCCGGCAACAATCTCGATGACGGCATCGGCCGGCACATGACGCCCTCGCCTCTGACGATCACGGCGGACACGCTCTCGACTCAAGCACTGAAGATCATGAACGATCGCGGCGTGACGGTCCTGTTCGTCTGCGCGAACGAGCGGCTGGAAGGCATCGTGCACCTTCACGACATCCTGCGGGCCGGCGTTGCCTGAAGCTAAATCGACCGACCAGACCGCCGACCTGATCGTGATCCCGGCTCGCTTCGGGTCGAAACGATTGCCCGGCAAGCCGCTGATCCCGATTGCCGGTCGCACGCTGCTGGAGCGGGTCGTTCAGGTCGCGCGGCGCGCCGTTGCCGTCGCTGGCGGTTGCAACCTTGTGGTCGCGACCGACGACGACCGTGTCGCGGCTCATGCCGCGGCCCTCGGCTGCCCCTTCGTGATGACCTCGCGCGATATCAGCACAGGATCGGCGCGCGCCTGCGCGGCAGCGCATCTCCAGGCAGCGCGCCCGCCGATCGTGATCAACCTGCAGGGCGACGCGCCGTTCGTTCCGCCCGATGTGATTGGGGGCTTGCTCGCTGCAGCACGGACCAGCCAGGCGGCGTGCGTGACGCCGGTCGTGCGTCTCGATTGGATGGCGCTCGATGCCATGCGGTCGCACAAGCGCGATGCACCGTTCAGCGGCACGACCTGCGTTCGCGGCGAAAACGGCCGGGCGCTGTGGTTCTCCAAGACTATCCTGCCGGCGATCCGCGACGAGGCAGCGGCACGTGCGGCCGGGCCACTTTCGCCGGTGTACCGCCATCTCGGCCTCTACGCCTATCGAATGGATGCACTCGAGCAGTTCGAAGCGACCGCGCCGACCCCCTACGAACAGCTTGAAGGGCTGGAACAGCTGCGCTTTCTCGAGGCCGGCCTCGTCGTGCAGACGATTGAGGTCGCACCGCCACCTCATGCCATGTCCGGCATCGACACGTCCGCCGACGTCTTGCTTGCCGAAGCGCTCATCGCCCGTCTCGGTGACCCCTTCGAGGCATGACATCGCTGTGCGTGATCGTGCGCCATGGCAACACGTTCGCTCCCGGCGAGACACCTCGACGGATCGGCTTCGGAACCGATCTGCCGCTCGTTGAAGCAGGGCGCGCTCAAGCGCTGCGACTCGGCGCTTACTTTGCGGCGCAGGGGTGGAAATTCGCGCACGTCTTCGCCTCGCCGCTCGCCCGCACGCGAGAAACGGCAGCGTTGATACTTTCATGCCTTGACCGACTGCCTCTGGTTGAGCCTGCCTTGTGGCTGTCCGAGATCGATCACGGGCCGGACGAGAACCGCACCGAAGCCGACGTGACAAAGCGGATCGGCGCAGAAGCGCTCGCGGCATGGGACAGGCACGCAATCCTGCCACCAGGCTGGCACGGCGACATCGCGGCGCGGCAGGAGGCTTGGCAAGCCTTCTTCACCGCGCCGCCAGAGGGCATGAGCATGCTTGTCACCAGCAACGGCGCGGCACGCCTCGGGCTGTTTGCAGATTCTGCTCTGGCTGCCCAAGCGGCTGTGTTGCCGTCTCTCAAACTTGCGACCGGCGCATTCGGTTTGATCGCGCTCGACAGCGGCGGCCCACGCCTGGTCGCCTGGGATCAGCGACCATAAGTTACCGCTTGCCTGCCATTCGCCGCCGGCAGAAAGGGTGCGGATGAGCCCGGTGCGCTATCTTCTTCTGCCCTGGTACATCGCCCAGCTTCCAACCGGCGCCAAGGCATTCTGCGATAATCCGGTGATTGGTTCGCCGATGCTCAATCGATGGGGCCTGCATGTCGGACGGATCCGCCTGGCTGCCGCGCTTGCCCGCTCGCGGCGCAGACGGCTGCGTCACCTCGCTTCCGAGAGCGACCGCCTAGCCTTTGCGCGTGACGGCTTCATCGAGAAGCAGGAGTTTCTGCCGCCTGCGGAGTTCCACGCGATGCGCGAGCAGGTTCTTGGCTATTGCGGGGCAGCGCGCGAGACGACCCAGGGCGACACCATCACTCGCCGGATCGCGCTCGATCGGGAAGCCTTGCGCGCCTTGCCGACCGTTGCCGCCATGCTCCGGGAGCGAAACTGGACGGGGCTGACCCGCTACATCGGCAGCTTCGACAGCGAACCTATCAGCTACATCCAGACGATCCTGTCGCATGTGAACGACGACGATCCCGATCCCCAGACGACGCTCCATGCCGATACTTTCCACCCCACCGTCAAGGCGTGGTTGTTCCTGACCGACGTGGCAGCCGACGAAGGCCCTCTGGTCTACGTGCCAGGCTCCCACCGCATGACACCCGCGCGGCTCGCCTGGGAGCAGGCCCGCAGCTCGGAAGCGAGCTCTCTCGATCGGCTTTCGGCTCGAGGCTCACTCCGTATCCGTCCGGATGAATTAGCCGCGCTTGGTCTGCCGCCGCCGCGTGCCTTCGCGGTTCCGGCCAACACGCTGGTGGTCGCAGACACGTCCGGCTTCCACGCGCGCGGACCATCGGTCCGTCCATCGACGCGCATCGAGATCTGGAGCTACGGCCGCCGCAATCCGTTCCTGCCTTGGACGGGGCTGGACGCTGCCAGCTTGCCCGGCATCGCGCCACAGCGTGCGCCGCTCGCCTGGGCGGTGCGCGACCGGCTACGCGGCCTGATCGGGCAGCCATGGGCAGCCGTCGGGCGCAAGACGCCCGGTGCGCCCGCCGTGCCGCCGCATGGTGGCTAAGCGAATGTCAGCGGGAGCAACTGCCACCACCGCGCCGCTACTCCGCTCCCCACCGTTTCCTGGCGGCAATGGAATAGTCTCGCACAGCTCGGTGGAAGAAAAAGCTCTTGTCTCGCTAGGCGACGCCGAGCGCCTGTTCTCTGCCGTTCGCTCCGCCCGCGTCGGTGGCGCGTTCTGCCTGCCAGATGCACCACCAACTACCGCACCGATCATCATCAGGGCTCGATCGGACGCGGAGCTCGAAAGCGCGAGAGGCGCCGTTGCTGAGGATTTCATCGCCGCTGGAGACGTCGATCCCTGGTCGCTTCTGGAAGGCACGAGACGGCTAATCGCGCATGGCGACGACGAGTGGGTTGCGCTCGCCACCATTGCCGGTTGTCCGGTCGATCTTCTCTCAAGTGGCCGCTTCGGTGCGCCTGGAGACAGTGCCGACGAGCTTCGCGCACACGCCGTGCAGGCGCTATGGGCGGCTGACTTTCGCAACCCCTTCACCGGCGAAGACGCCGGTCTTGAAGCGACGATCGATCAGCTCGGCGACTGGCGGCGGACGCTCGATGCCAATCGGAAGATCGTCGCAGCCTGCGGCATGGCGTGGTGGAAACGCCGTGAGATCGCGCGCTTTCTGTGGAGTCCTGGTTGGAAGATGCGCTTCTTCCGGTCGGAGGCGCGCGCGATCGCGCATGCCGCGAAGGGAGATTGTGCTGTAACGGTCTGGCCCTCGCGGGTGTCGGCGGACTTCTTCGAGCGAGCGCGCGCCAGCAACGTCGAGGTCATCAGGGTCGAGGACGGGTTCATCCGATCGGCCGGCCTCGGCAGCAACCTCGTGCCACCGTCCTCGATCGCCGTCGATCGACAAGGCATCCACTATGATCCGAGTAGACCGAGCGATCTGGAGACGCTGCTGGCCACTACAGACTTCCCGCCGGCGCTGCTCGACCGAGCGAAGGCACTGCGCCAGGCGATCCTGCAGGGCGGCATTGGCAAATATGGCAGAGCGGGCAATACAGCGGCTCCGCAGCGACGCTCCGATCGCCGGCTCGTGCTGGTGCCGGGGCAAGTCGAGGACGACATGTCGGTGCGACTTGGCGGAGGCGGGCTTACCAGCAACCTCGAATTGCTGCGCCGAACCCGCGCGCTCGAACCTGATGCAGAAATCTGGTTCCGTCCGCACCCCGACGTCGATGCCGGGCACCGTAATGGCAAGGTGGCCGACGTCGATGCGCTCGCTTTTGCCGATCACATCGTTCGAGGCGGCGCGATGGCGCCGCTGCTCGACCTTGCGGACGCTGTGCACGTCCTCACCTCTCTCACGGGACTGGAGGCGCTGATGCGGGATCGGGAGGTGACGTGCCATGGTACGCCGTTCTACGCAGGATGGGGCCTGACCCGCGATCTAGCGCCAGTCCCGGAGCGGCGCGGGCGGCAGCTGACGCTCGATCAGCTCGTTGCCGGCGTACTGATCCTGTATCCGCGGTATCTCGATCCCGTCACCGGACTGCCCTGCGCGCCTGAGCTGCTGATCCGGCGGATGATGGAAGGCACAGCCGGTAACCGGCTTGGTTGGGCCACCCGCATCCGGCAGGCACAAGGCCGATTGATGAAGCGGCTTACATGAACTCCGAAATCATCCTCGATCTGTCGCGGCTGCTCTCTCGTGTGCGGCATCACGCGCCCACCGGCGTCGACCGGGTGGAGATGGCCTATGCGCGCGGCCTGACCGATCATTATGCTCAGCGGCTCCACTTCGCGGCCGTGCACCCGTTCGGAAACTACGGACGGCTTGCGCGTGACAAGGTCTTGCGTTTCCTCGACGATACGGAGCGACGCTGGACCAGCGAGGAGGGTACGGGCAAGCGGCCGACGGTCGAGATCCTGCCGACGTTGCTCGGATTGCTCCCGCGGCCGCATCGGTCGACGAGGCCGGCAATCTATGTTCAGGCTTCGCCCCATCACTTGACACGACCCGTGGCTGTGCACCGTATCCTGCAACGCGAACAAGCCAGGTTCCTGTGCCTGGTGCATGACCTTATCCCGATTGAATATCCTGAATATGCCCGGCCAGAGGGCGCAGCACAGCACCGCCTCCGCATCGAGACGGTAGCGAGGTTCGCCGACGCGATCATCGTGAATTCGGCTGCGACGGGCACTTCGTTGAAGCCGTGGCTCGCCGACGCACATCGTTCTCCGCAGGTGAGGGTCGCATTGCTGGGCACGCATCAGGGAGCCGATGAGGCGAGGCCGGATGCGGGCTCTCACGAGCCCTACTTCCTGTGCGTCGGCACGATCGAGCCGCGTAAGAACCACCTGCTCCTGCTCAATCTCTGGCGGCACATGGCCGAAACGATGGCGCCCGACGCGGTTCCCCGTCTCGTCATCGTCGGGCGTCGTGGCTGGGAAAATGAGCAGGTGATCGATATGCTGGAGCGGTGCCCGGCACTGCAGGGACGCGTCGAGGAACTGAACGGCTGCCCCGATTTGCGCATGGAAGCCCTGCTGCGCGGCGCGCGGGCGCTGCTCCTGCCGTCCTTTGCCGAAGGCTATGGCATGCCGGTCGCGGAAGCGCTGCTCGCTGGGACACCGGTCATCTGCAGCGATCTTCCCGCCTTGCGCGAAGCGGGCGGCGACGCGCCGGACTTTCTAGACCCGCTGGATGGCCCGGAGTGGCAGGCGCATATTCTTGATCATGCCCAAGCAGGTCCGCTCTATCGCGCCCAGATCGCTCGGCTTGCCCGGTGGCATGCGCCGACCTGGAGAAGTCATTTCAGGATCGTGTGCGACGTCATCGAAGAGCTGGAACGCTAGCTGTTCACGACGCCTTCAACGGTATGCGCGTGCCGAACAGACGATCCCAGAAGATCGCCGTGATCGCATAATTGCCGTCGTGCCCGGTATGGTGGTGGCGGATGTGATGTCGACGCAACTGCTTCATCAATCGTCCCCGGACGGGCAGTTGGTGACAGGCGTAGTGCACGCTGTCATAGATCACGTATCCCAGCCCGAAGCCCAGGAAGATCACCGAACCTAGAGAGCCGGCGATCAAGAGCAGCGCCAGCCAGACAGAGCCGCACAGCATCATGCTGGCGACCGGTGGCATTAGGTTGCGATGCCGGTCGTTCGGATTGACGTGATGATTGCCGTGCATGACGAACAGCAGCCATCGGCCGGCGTTGGTCCGCATCCTCATATGGAAGAGGAAGCGATGCATGGCGTATTCATACAGGCTCCAAAGCACCAGCCCCAGCAAAGCCAGTGCGACCGAGGCCGGCACGCTTGCGCGCCCCCAACTCAGCCAGAGCACGAGCGCCAGGATACAGAACCACGTCGCCAGGAACCCGGCAGGCGTGATCACCGTGAACCGCTCGAGCCAATCGCTCCGGAACAATCGCAATTGCTGTGGTGCAGACACGTCCTTGATACTCATCAGGTCCTTGCCGGCAAAAACTTCGTATCACTCATCTGCCCGCTATGGATAGAGCCGCGCGAAGCCTGTCAAGCTGCTCCAACGCACGTGGTCTGTTCCGGGCGCCTGGAGCGGCGTTGGTTCGGCGGGAAAAGAAGCCGTCGGCGGCTTCGATGCATCACAAGCCGAGGACCTGTCCTACCGGAAGAAGTCCAGGATTGCGTGATGAAGCCCGTCGGGCGTCAGATCGACCGACCCACCATCACCCTCGATCAGCCCCTCGCCTGAAAACCTCAGCATCACATAAGGCGTATGACGGTCTCCGAAGGGGTCTGTAACGCCCGGAATGCTCGGCCGATGATCGCCGAAGAAGACGAGCAGTGAAGAGCGGCCGATGTTACCCAGCCGGTCGATCAGGTCGCTCAGCATGGCGTCGCTGCTCCGCAAGTGAGCCAGATAGGCTTGCAGTCCGGCTTCTGACCCGCTACGGTTACTCGTAGCCCAAGGACCGTGGTTCTCCATCGTCACGGCGTAGATCAGGCTTGGCCCGGCGGCGCTTTCGACCAGGTCGCCGATCACCTTGCCGAGAGCGCGATCATCGACATAGCGATGGCTCGTCGATCGAACTGCCGCCAAATCCTCTTCACCAACCAGCTCGGCAAAGCCGCAAGCAGGCATCAGCCGATCGCGCCCATAGAAGCTCATGTCATGCGGATGAACGAAGACGCTCCGAAAGTCTCGGCCCGCAAGCCGCGCCGGCAGCGCGTAGGACGTTTCATGCGCCGCAGTGAGGAAGGGGTCGAAGCGGCGAAAGCCAAGCTCTGCCTCGCTGCGACCGAACAGCACGCCATATTCGGTCCGCATCGTGTAGGCACCGAACCCGCTGACGTTCAGATTGCCCGACTGCACCGCCATGCGCCGGGCGCGCGCCAAGCCCGGCAAGGCAAGCCGATGGTCGCCAGTAAGATCGACGGGATCGGCAAAGGACTCGCATTGCACGATCAGGATGATATCCGGGCCTGGCACCTTGGTTTGCAAGGCGCCTGCGCAGATCGGCGGATCGAGCGTTTCCTGCCATCGGCGCCAGTAGATCAGGAGCGTCGCAATCAAGCCATACCGCGCGACATCGGCTTCAAGGTCAGGAACCGGGGCCATGTTCAGCAGGGCGCCGCTAGCGCAGAGCGCAACGAGACATGCTAACCCGCTCAACGACAAAGCCAGCCCCGCGAGATGAGGCTCGATTCGCGGAACGAACAAGCCCGCCAGGCAAAGCAGCAACACACCGCCTACGAGCATCATCCACCGCTGGCGAAGCGTGATGGCCGTGAAATAGAAGCGCGGGTGCCGAAAGAGAGCCGCAATCAGCGCAAAATCGGAGAAAACCAGGGGTTCACCAAGCATGGCGTATTTGGCATTTGTTCCGATCACGAGAAGCGCCATCAGCGCGGCCGCCAGAACGGCTGCCAGCGGCATGCTGCCTGAAAGGGCAAGGAACAGGCCGAACGCCACGGTCATCGTCAGCATGTGCAGCAGCAGCCCCTGCCACTGCCGAATGGACGGACTGTGAGGCCTTGCCCTCGCATCGAGCAGCACCGAAACGAGCAACATCGCAAGAAAGATAATCGCGTCGCTCACCACGACGCTGGGCGATAGCGAGCGATCACCGCGGTGTCACGGCCGGCCATCGGCGGCACGGCCCGACCATTAAACATCGGCAATTTCTCGCAAAGCTGTGTGCCATCTGCGTGTACGGATTGGCGTTGCGCCTCCATCGACGGTATCGGAGCCGAAAATGAACGAAGGACTGCCGGATGCCCAACCCCTCCGCCGATGCGCCTGTGCTGTCGCCAGAGGTTGCGGCACCCGGAAAGGGGCAGCCTCTGGCGCAGCGTAATGTCCTGCTGTTGCAAGGCCTCATGGGACCGCTGTTCCGGCGGATCGGCCAGGCGCTCCGCCGCGATGGCTATGGCGTGTTCAAGGTCAACTTCAACGGTGGCGACCGCTTCTTCTGGAGGTTGCCCAACGGCATCGATTATCGCGGCTCACCTGAAGACTGGCCAGCCAAGCTGACCCGCCTGATCCGCGAACGCGCCATAACCGACGTCGTTCTGTTCGGCGATTGTCGGCCGATGCACATGGCGGCGGTCAAGGTCTGCCAGGATCTGCATGTGCCTGTCCACGTCTTCGAGGAAGGCTATATCCGCCCCGATTGGGTCACGCTCGAGCTTGGCGGTGTGAACGGCCACTCGACACTCCCGCGTGATCCGAGCTGGTATCTCGAGGAGGCCGCATCGCTGCCCCCCGCCCCGGACCATCATCCTGTGCCGTCATCCTTCCGCAGGAGGGCGCTGGAAGGCCTGACATACAATTTGGCTGACGTGCTGACCCGCTGGCACTATCCCTTCTGGCAGACCCATCGTCCGTGGCACCCTTTGGTCGAGGGCATGGGCTGGATGCGCCGTCTGATGAGGCGCGATGCGGCAGCAGCCCGCTCGCGAGCGCTTATCGATGCGCTTGATTCGCAGAATGCCTCGTATGTGCTGTTCCCTCTGCAGCTCGATTCCGACGCCCAGATCCGCCTGCATTCCTCCTTCGCAGGGGTTGCCGACGCCATGCGGCTGGTGATGGCTTCGTTCGCGGCGCATGCGCCAAGCACCATGCGTCTCGTGGTGAAGGAGCATCCGCTCGATAACGGCGTGCGCGACTGGCGTCAGGAGACCGCCGCGCTCGCTGCGCTCCACGGCATTGCCGATCGCGTCGATTATCTGGAAAGCGGCGACATCGTTCCGATCGCCAGACGCGCGAAAGGTGTCGTCACGATCAACAGCACCAGCGGCACGCTGGCGCTCGCCTACGGGATACCCGTGATCGCGTTGGGCCGAGCGGTCTACGACATTCCCGGCGTGACCTTCCAGGGCAAGCTCGACGATTTCTGGCGTGATCCCGGGCAACCCGACGCGCAGACCTTTGCGGCTTTCTGTCGTGTGCTCATCGACCGCTGTCTGGTGGCGGGTGGCTTTTTCTCGGAAGAGGCGCTTGCCAAGGTCACACAGGGGGTGATCGCCAGGCTTGAAGCGGCAAGCCCACTGAAGACAAGCATCGACAAGGCGGCGGCCCTGCCGTTGCCGGCGGTGGCGAGCAGACGGAATTGGCGAACGCCCAGCACCTTGTCGAGATAAAGGGTCCTGAAGCTTCAGAGGCTCTACCCGGCGATCAGCGTATCGACACGACGATTTGTCCAGCGGAGCAGTGCATAGCCGCCCAGAGCGGAGAGCAGCGACCCCGCGAGCACGCCCATCTTCACCTCTGCCATGAGCGCCGGGCTGATGAAGGCGAGGCCGCCGATGAACAGGCTCATCGTGAAGCCGACGCCGCACAGCAAAGCTATGCCGTAGAGCTGCATCCAGCCTGCACCCTCCGGCCGATCCGCCAGCCTTAGCCCTACCGCGCCTCGCATCGCGCCGAAGACCCCTATCTGCTTGCCGAGGAAAAGCCCCAGAGCGACAGCAAGCGGTAGCGGCGTCCAAAAGGGCGCATCGCCCAGCGCCACACCTGCATTGGCGAAACCGAAGACCGGAAGGATCGCGTAGCTAACCCACGGCGACATCGCATGCTCAAGCTTCGCGAGCGGGTTATCCTCGTCCTCGTCGCGGCCTCCAAGAGGCACGAACAACGCGGCAAGCACGCCGGCGACGGTCGCGTGTATTCCAGATTGCAGGACGGCGACCCAGAGCAGCAACGCCAGCAGCACATAAGGCCAAAGCGCCTGCACTCCGCGACGGTTCAGCAGGAACAGCAGCACAAGAACGATCGCTGCCACGCCGAGCGCGCGAAGATCGAGCCCCGCCGTGTATGCGATAGCGATGATCGCCACGGCGCCGATGTCGTCGACGATCGCCACCGTCGTCAGGAACAGCTTGAGCGACGGCGGCACACGGCTCCCCACAAGCGCGAGAACGCCGATCGCAAAGGCGATGTCGGTGGCAGACGCGATCGCCCAGCCGCGGGTCAGCGCTGAATCGCCTCGGATGACGAGCAGATAGACCAGCGCCGGCACCACCATTCCGGCCACCGCTGCGATAACCGGCAGGCGCCGGGCCGCTGGCGTGGAGAGGTCGCCGGCCACGACCTCCCGCTTCACCTCCAAGCCTACGAACAGGAAGAACAGCGCCATCAGGCCGTCGTTGATCCAGTGCAGCAGGCTCAACGGTCCAAGATGCAGCTGAAGGCCTTGCCGGTACGCGGAGCCGATCGGCGAGTTCGCCACCACCAGCGCAGCAGCTGCCGAGGCCATCAGCACGAGCCCCGGCCCCGCTTCACCCGACAGATGGTTGCGAACGGCGAGGAAGGAGCGCTGGATCATCGGAGGCTTTTGACGTGCGAAGCCGCCGAACCCAAGCCGCTTCTGCTGGTTCAGTCCTGCAAACGCGCGATCGTCGCCATCGCCGCCTGCGGAGCGCGCACCTTGGCACCGCTGATGTAGAACAGGAATACGTCGCGCGGTGCCGGCGGGGGCACCTCGTCCGGCACGACGAGCGGGAAGTCGGCGCTCGTCTCGCCCACAGCCCAGCTCTTCGCCGCCGCTACCCAGCGGTCGATCTCTCTCGCGGAATAGCCCGTCGCCTCCTCCTCGCGCGTCATCATCAGACGCGCGTAGGAAACCGGCCCGCTGTTATCGCCGATGACGGGGAACGTGTCCGAATGATTATGGACGATCGAGACGTTCGCCTTGCGGCACATCGCGACGAACGCAGGATCGCGGAAGCTTTCATGTCGTGCATCGATCACGTGCTGGAGTGCCATGCCGTCGTGCTTGGCCGGCAGCAGTTTAAGAAACGCGGCAAAGTCCTCGCTGTCGAACTTCTTGGTGGCCATGAACTGCCAGAGCACCGGGCCGAGCTTGTCGCCCAGTTCGACGATGCCTTGCCCGAGAAACCTTTCGACCGACTCACCCGCGTCGGCCAGGACCTCGCGGTTGGTGCAGAAGCGCGATGCCTTCAGGCTGAAGACGAAGCCATTGGGTGCAGCCTTCGCCCACTTGGCAAAGGTCGCCGGCTTCTGGCTCGAATAATAGGTGCCGTTGACCTCGATCGCGGTCAGCTTGCTCGCCGCGTAATCCAGCTCCTTGGCTTTCGGCCATTTGTCTGGAAAGAAGGTCCCCCGCCACGGCTCGTAGGTCCAGCCACCGATGCCGACGCGGATCGTGCCGTTGTTGCTCATCACGCGACCATGCGCGCGGCGGTTTGACTCGTCCAGCATGAAGCCGCTCACGGTCGCCGCAGCTTGATCGGCGCAGACGGTCCGCTAAAGCGGCGACGGCCAAGGGAAACGCATGCGCGAGACGATCACCTACCGCAGCTATTTGCGCCTGCCTGATCTGCTCGCCTGCCAGCAGCCGCTCTCCGACGCGCATGACGAGCTGCTGTTCATCTCGATCCATCAGGCGTCCGAGATCTGGCTGAAGCTGGCGCTGCACGAACTGCATGCCGCCCGCGACCGGATTGCGGCCGACGACCTGCGGCCGGCGTTCAAGATGATGTCTCGCGTCGCCCGCATCCAGGCGCAGATGATCCAGAGCTGGGAAGTGCTGGCGACGATGACGCCCGCCGATTACACCCGGATGCGCGATGCGCTCGGCACCAGCTCGGGCTTCCAGTCCGACCAGTACAGGGAGATGGAGTTCGCGCTCGGCAACAAGGATTCCGCGATGGTGGCGAACCATGCCGACGAGCCCGCGGTCCGTAACCGCCTGGCAGCACGTCTGACGGAGCCGAGCCTGTACGACGAAGCACTGCGGCTGCTTGCGCGACGTGGGTTCGATCTGCCGCCGTCCGTCATCGATCACGACGTAACTTTGCCGTACAAACCTTCCCCAGAGGTCGAGCGCGCCTGGGCTTTAATTTACGCCGATCCCGAGACCTACTGGGACCTTTACGAGCTTGCCGAGAAGCTCGTCGACATCGAGTATCACGTCCAGCTCTGGCGCTTCGGTCACCTCAAGACGGTCGAGCGTGTGATCGGTTTCAAGACTGGCACGGGCGGCACGGCGGGGGTTCAATATCTGGCGAAGGTTCTGGAGACGAGCTTCTTCCCGGAACTGCTCAGCGTCAGGACGGGTCTTTGACCATCGCGACCCTAGCGGACGCGCAGACGGAGGATGCTGCAGACATGCTGCGCAGCATTCGGCCGATGTTCGATCTTGCTGACGGCGAGATTTACCTTGATGGGAACTCACTTGGTGCGCTCCCCCGAACGACTGCTCTCCGCGTGGCCCAGGTAATTGAAGAGGAATGGGGGCGCGGGCTTATCCGCAGTTGGAACAAGGCCAACTGGATCGGCGCGCCGGCGCGGATCGGTGGCAAGATCGCAGGGCTTGTGGGAGCAATGCTCCATGAAGTGATCGCCGCCGACTCAACCTCGGCCAACCTTTTCAAGCTGCTTGTCGCCGGCATGCAGGCACAGCCCGGCCGACGGATCATCCTGTCCGAGCAAGGCAATTTCCCGACCGATCTCTACATGGCGCACGGCGTTGCCGCGACGCTGACCGAGTGCGAGGTGCGCATCATGCCCCGCGAGAGCGTCGTCGATGCCATCGACGAGGATGTCGGCGTGGTCCTGCTCACCCATGTCCATTACCGTTCCGGCAAGCGCTACGACATGGCGGCGGTGACCCGCGCCGCGCACGCCAAGGGTGCGTTGGTATTGTGGGACCTCAGCCACAGCGTCGGCGCGGTCGACGTCGACCTCAACGCCGCTCAGGCCGACCTAGCGGTCGGCTGCGGCTACAAATATCTGAACGGCGGGCCCGGCGCCCCGGCCTTCCTGTTCGTCGCCGATCGGCATCAAGCCGCTTTACGGTCGCCTCTGTCCGGCTGGATGGGTCATGCCGCTCCGTTCGAGTTCGGCGACGACTACGCCCCCGGGACTGGAGTCGAGCGCTTCCTGTGCGGAACCCCGCCTATCCTCGGTCTGGCAGCGCTGGAGGAGGGCGTCGAACTCATGTTGAGCGTCGATCGCGCGGCGCTGTTCGCCAAGGGACAGGCGCTTTGCTCGGCCTTTATCGACCTGGTCGAAGCGCGATGTGCGGGCCTGGGTCTGACGCTGGCTACCCCGCGCGCGCCAGCGGAGCGGGGCAGCCATGTTTCCTTCCGCCACGAACATGGGTGGCCGATCATGCAGACGTTGATCGCGCGCGGTGTGATCGGCGACTTCCGCGCCCCCGACGTGCTGCGCTTTGGCTTCACGCCGCTCTACACGCGCTTCGTCGACGTGTGGCAGGCGGTGGATGTACTCCGCGACATCCTGCTCACCCGAGCGTGGGACCGATCCGAGTTCCATGCCCGCGCAACGGTGACCTGAACGCGCCGATCGACCCTGCTTGAGGTTGCGTTGACTCCGCTGGAGGCGAGGTGTTTCATGAGGCTTCGGGCATCGGGGGAAGCACGCGACATGAGCGGGCTTTGGAAGCAGATCGGCGCAGTCGCACTGGCATGGCTCGCGGCTTGCTGCGCTCAAGCTGCAGCTGTTCCCGTATCGCCCTCTCGCATCGTAGCCGTAGGCGACTTGCACGGTGACTTCTCCGTGTGGCGCGACATTGCCCGCGCGGCCGGCCTGATCGATGATGCGGGGCATTGGTCGGGCGGCCGCACGGTGCTGGTGCAGACCGGCGATGTCGTCGATCGGGGGCCGGAATCGCTGAAGATCATCCTCGATCTCATGCAATTGCAGAAAGAGGCGCCTCGTGTTGGCGGACAGGTCGTGACGCTCGTCGGGAATCATGAGGCAATGAACGTCACCGACGATCTACGCTACGTGTCGGCAGGCGATTACGCCGCCTTCGCCGACGCCAACTCCGCTGCGACCCAAGACGCTGTGTTCGAGGCTAGCAAAGCCGCGATCACCGCTGCCTACCGCACCAGGGATCCGTCGATCACCGATGCCGGCGTGCGTCAGGCGTTCGATGCGGCGACGCCGCTCGGCATGATCGAGCATCAGCGCGCTTGGCATCCGGACGGCAGGATCGGCCGCTGGGTGGCCCGCAACCCCGCGGTCGTGCTGATCGGCGGCACCCTCTTCGTGCATGGCGGGATCAGCGCAGCTTACGCGAGGCTGCCGATCGCAGAGATCAACAGGCGCATCGATGAAGCACTGGCGGCCAAGGACACTGCGCCCGACTCGATCATCAGCGATCCGCTGGGGCCGCTCTGGTACCGCGGTTTGGTCACGCGAAGTGACCCCGACGATGAAGCGGCGCGCTCGCAATCGACCTCGGGTGTTGCAGCGCCCACGATCGAACAGGAATTGGATCAGGTCCTCACCGCCTATGGCGCGCAGCGGATCGTCATTGCACATACCCCGATCCTGTCCGGCATCCAGATATCGCACGATGGCAAGCTGATCCGGATCGATACCGGCATCTCGGCCTATTATGGCGGCACCCCGTCATATCTCGAGATCCTCGGTAATCGTGTCGTGCCGCACGCGGTCCCGCGCTCACAACCAATCAACAAGGGAACTCAGTGATGGGCAGGACGATCGGACTGGTACTGGCGTTCTGGCTGATCGGTCTGCCAACCGCTCTGTGGGGAGCGGCCAGCGATCCGAAGCCGCTGTTTGCAAGCGAGGCACCGCTTCACCTGACGATCAAGGGGCCGATCTCACGACTGGCCGGCGGCAGCCGCAGCGGCGCTGCGGTGCCGGCGACGCTGACCGTAGACGGCGGTGCCCCCGAGACGCTCGCGATCACGCTTGCGGCACGCGGGATCACACGCCGCGCGAGTGACATCTGCCAGTTTCCTCCGCTGCGCGTCGAGTTCACCGACAAGCCTGGCGATAGCTCGCCGTTTGCGGGACAGAAGAAGCTGAAGCTGGTCACCCACTGCAAGGCTCAGGCGGCGTTCCAGCAATACCTGCTGCTCGAATACACCACCTACAAGCTGTTCAACCTGCTGACCCCGATCAGCTTCGATGCGCGGCTAGCCTCGATCGACTATGTCGATCCCGACGGCCGGATCGTCGCATCCCGGCTGGGCTTCTTCCTCGAGGATGCGGACGATGTGGCGCGCCGCAACGGGCTAAGCGGCTTCAAGGGGCCGGATCGGATCGGCGCCAGCCAGCTCGATCCCGATGCCGCCGCGCGCGAGGCCGTATTCCAATACATGATCGGCAATCTCGACTGGTCGATGATCGCTGGCCCGGCGGGCGCCGGCTGCTGCCACAACACCAAGCTGATCGGTGCGGCAGGTGCCACGACTGGCCTCATCCCGCTCGCCTACGACTATGACTTTTCCGGATTGGTCGACGCACCCTATGCGACGCCGCCGGAAGGCATTCCGGTCGCGAACGTCCGTGTTCGCCGCTACCGCGGCTTCTGCGCCCAAAACGCGCAAGCACAGGCGACCGCGGCCGACCTGACCGCAAAGCGAGCCGCGCTGTTCGCAATCTATGACGGCATTCCGCAGCTCGAAGAAGGCCCCAAGCGAAAGGCCGAAGCCTATCTCGGCGGCTTCTTCGACGCCGCTGCCGATCCGTCGGCGCGCTGGCTGAAGACCTGCGTCAACTAGGTTTGGCCTGCGTCACCGTCTCGGTCACCACAGCAGCCATGACGACTTCGGTGCGCCGGCTCTCCTCGTCGTCCGGATCATAGTCGCTGAGGAAGCGCTTCATATTCTTGCGCTCGCCATATTCGGTGGCCCACAGCACGATGAAGCAGAGGTTGAACATGATCGAGGTGACGGCGGCGAGCTCCATGGCGCCGATCCCCGCCGAAATGCCGATCGCGATCGCCAGCAAAGTAAACAGGAGGTCGCCCGTGCTCTTGAGCGAGTTGCGGAATCGCACCGCGCCGACGATCCCGGCCAGCGAGAACGAGAGCGCAAGTGAATCCTGCACGATGACAACGATGCTGGTGATGACGATCGGCAGCATGACGATGGTGCCGATCAGCGACTGATCATATTGCTCGGCGTCGCGCACCTTCATGTACGTCCAGCTGACCGGCAGCGAGGTCATCAGCGCACCGACCATCGCGCTCACCAGCCAGATCAGGCTGCCGCCTAACGTATCAATGTGAGCGACGCGGATGCCGGCCTCGCCCTTCTTCAAGGCGCCGCCATTCTCTGCGAGCAGCATGTGGACACGGCCGATCGGCAGGTAGTTCGCCAACGTGGGAAAGAGCCACAGCGCCAGCACGATCGCGCCCAGCACCAGGCAATAATAGAGGATCAGCTTGGCGAGCAGTCTCAAGGCCATGTCGCTCAACCCCCAAGCGGCGATGTCGTCCTGGTCGACGCTATGGCATTTGCAGCGCCAGCGCAAAGCACCGGCGTTACCGCGGCGGCGGGGCGTAGGCCGGAAGCGGCTGGAGGACGTCGTAGCGCTCCTTGCCGGGCGGACCTGGCAGAACCGGCCAGTCGATCTTCGGCAACGGCAAGGTCGTATCGGGAAGGCGATCGAGCAGGTCGCGGAGCAGGGTCAGGCGGCCGACCGCCTGATCGTTCGAGTCGATGATCGTCCATGGCGCATGTTCGGTGTGCGTTGCGCGCAGCATGTCCTCGCGCGCGGCGGTGTACGCCTCATATTGGGTCCGCGAGGCGACATCGATGGGCGAGAGCTTCCAGCGCTTGGAGGGATTGTTTCGCCGCTCGGCGAAGCGCTCCTCCTGCTTCTCCTGATCGCATGCCAGCCAATATTTGAAGATCGTGATGCCGTTATCGACAAGCTGCTTCTCGAACGAGGGCACGGACCTCAGGAAATCCTGCGCCTCGGTTTCGGTGCAGAACCCCATGACGCGTTCGACGCCGGCGCGATTGTACCAGCTGCGATCGAACAGTACGATCTCGCCCATGGCCGGCAGATGCTCGACGTAGCGCTGAAAATACCATTGCCCGCGTTCGCGTTCGCTGGGGGATGACAGCGCCACCACGCGGCACTGGCGCGGGTTGAGCGTGCGCGAGAAGGTGAAGATCGCCCCACCCTTGCCGGCGGTATCGCGGCCCTCGAACAGGATCAGCAGCCGTTGGCCGGTCTCGGCAACCCAGCGGGCCATTTCGGTCATCTCGCGGTTCAACGGCGCGAGCAGCGCCTCGTACTCGGCCATACCCAGCATTGACGCCCCCTCGTTCCCCTTGGCCGGTATAAGCGGGCTGGGCAGTATCGGGCGAGTCCTCATTGCCATTGCGCAGGCTCGTCAGCTCGGTGATCGTGGACAAGGGCGTTCGACGTGGCCACTGAATTCTGCCGTAGGATATTCAGAAGGAGATAGCATGGCGTTCGTGGCGAAGATCCTTCTGCTCGGCTCAGGCGAACTCGGGCGCGAGTTCGCGATCTCCGCCAAGCGGCTTGGCTGCTACGTGATCGCCTGCGACAGCTACGCCGCGGCACCGGCGATGCAGGTTTCGGACGCATGCGAGGTGTTCTCGATGCTGGATGCCGACCGGTTGCGCGCGGTGATCGCGGCGCATCGCCCCGACTTCGTGGTCCCCGAAATCGAAGCGATCCGCACTGAGGTGCTTGCCGAGATGGAGGAACAAGGGGTCACCATCGTGCCCTCCGCCCGCGCGACGGTGATGACGATGAACCGCGATCGCATCCGTGAGGTGGCCGCGGTCGGCCTCAGGCTGCGCACATCGCGCTATCGCTATGCCGAGACGCTGGACGAGGTGCTGGCGGGCGCCGGACACACCGGTTTACCCTGCGTGATCAAGCCGGTGATGTCGTCCTCCGGTAAAGGGCAGAGCACCGTCCGATCACCTGCCGAACTTGAGCCGGCCTGGGAATACGCAGCCGCCAACATGCGCGGCGATCGCCGGCGGGTGATCGTCGAGGAGTTCATCGCCTTCGATTACGAGATTACGCTGCTGACGGTCCGAACGCGCAACGGCGTGCTCTTCTGTCCGCCGATCGGCCACCGCCAGGAGCGCGGCGATTATCAGGAGTCATGGCAACCCACAGCGATGTCGGATGCGGCGATCGCTTCGGCGCAGGACATGGCGCGCAAGGTGGTGGGCGATCTTGGCGGCTACGGGCTCTTCGGCGTCGAGTTCTTCGTCAAGGGCGATGAGGTGATCTTCTCCGAGCTGTCGCCGCGGCCGCACGACACCGGCATGGTGACATCGATCTCCCAGAACCTGACGCAGTCCGACCTGCACGCGCGCGCGATCCTCGGCCTTCCCATCCCCAGCATCAGGTTGCACGGCGCGGCTGCCTCGGCGGTCATCCTCGCCGACCGCGACGCGACCCGCTTCGGCTATGAAGGCCTGGCCGATGCGCTCGCGACGCCCGGCGGCGATGTCGACGTCCGCCTCTTCGGCAAACCCTCGACGCGGCCGTACCGCCGCATGGGCGTGGCACTGGCACTCGCTGGAACGACCGACGATGCGCGGGCGGTCGCCACGGCAGCGGCAGGCAAGGTCCGGATCGTCTATGACTGCTAAGTGGTCGCGCTCGAGCGTCGGACCAGACTAGCGCTTGGTCTGCACGCTTCGCCCGATCGTCGATCACGGTCATCGTGCTTATCGATTGTACTTCGCCACCCCCGCGCTCCTATCCAGATGATGCATGAACCGAGGTCACTCGGGCGGTGTCGAGCTGGAGAGGAACGATAATGGACGCGAAAGTCGGAGAAACGGTCGCTGGCGGCTGCCCGTTCGGGCACGGAACCGGGCGCAAGAGCCGCCAGACCAGCCGCGAATGGTGGCCTGAAGGGCTAAGCCTCACCGGGCTGAACCAGCACTCCGAACGATCGAACCCGCTCGGCGCCGATTTCGATTACGCCGCTGCCTTCAAGACGCTCGATCTCGACGCGGTATCCGCCGACCTGACCGCACTGATGACCGACTCGCAGGATTGGTGGCCCGCCGATTTCGGACACTATGGCGGCCTGTTCATCCGGCTGGCGTGGCACAGCGCAGGCACCTACCGCATCACCGACGGCCGCGGCGGCGCCGGTGGAGGGCAGCAGCGCTTTGCGCCGCTCAATTCCTGGCCGGACAATGCCAGCCTCGACAAGGCGCGCCGCCTGCTCTGGCCGATCAAGCAGAAGTATGGCAACGCGCTGTCCTGGGCCGATCTGTTCGTCCTGGTGGGGAACGTCGCGCTGGAGTCGATGGGCTTCGAGACTTTCGGTTTTGCGGGTGGCCGCGCCGACACCTGGGAGCCCGAGGAGCTGTACTGGGGGCCCGAGGGCACCTGGCTCGGCGACGAGCGCTATTCGGGTGAGCGCCAGCTTCACCCGGGCCTGGGTGCCGTGCAGATGGGCCTCATCTACGTCAATCCCGAAGGCCCGGGCGGCAACCCGGACCCGAACGCTTCCGCGCACGACATACGCGAGACCTTCGCGCGCATGGCGATGAACGACGAGGAGACCGTCGCGCTGATCGCCGG
>CAXTBZ010000007.1:18504-53118 GCA_964242855.1 uncultured Sphingomonadaceae bacterium | reverse complement strand
GCGGGAAGGTGTTGGTCGAATAGCGCTGGTGGAAGATCGCGAAGCGGCTGACGAAGCGCTCGTCCATCAGGTCCGGGTAGAAGACCGACAGCTCCTCGGCGAGGAACAGACCCTTGTAGATGATCGAGCGGCACGACAGCGAGCAGACGTAGAAACCCTGGATCTGCGCCTCGATCACCTTGCGCTCGATGCGACGGCGGATGAGGTAGAGGTTCTTCTCGAACTCGGCCGCGTCGACCGTGCCCGGGTGCGGGCCCTCGATCATGATCTGCTCGATCTCGGGGCGCGTCTGCATCGCCTTGGCGCCGATCACCGAGATGTCGACCGGCACCTGCCGCCAGCCGTAGATCGCGTAGCCGAAATCGATGATCTCGCTCTCGACGATGGTGCGGCACGCCTCCTGCGCGGAGAGATCGGTGCGCGGCAGGAAGATCATGCCGACCGCGAGCCGACCGTTGCCGGGCTTGTGGCCGCCATTCTCGATCGCCCCGTCGAAGAAGTTGACCGGCAGCTCGACATGGATGCCGGCGCCGTCTCCGGTCTTGCCGTCGGCATCGACCGCGCCACGATGCCAGACCGCCTTCAACGCATCGATCGCGGCCGATACCACGCGGCGCGAAGCCTGCCCGTCCGTTGCGGCAACGAGGCCGACGCCGCAGGCATCGCCCTCGAACTCGGGGCGGTACATGCCATGCTCGGCAAGGAAGGCGTGCTGGAGGGTGGGGAAGGAGCGCATCTCTTCGCTCGGATCCCGGAAGATGTCGTCGCTCATGCCGCCACCCTCACGCTCGCCGCAACCTTCGCCTTTTCCTTAAGCCACGCGTGCATGCGCTCGCTGACATCGCGCCCATCGCGCACTGCCCACACGACGAGGCTCGCCCCGCGCACGATGTCGCCCGCCGCGAAGACGCCCGGCAGCGAGGTCTGCATCGTCTTGTGGTCGACGCGCAGCGTGCCCCAGCGGGTGACGGACAACTCGGGCGCGCCGAACATCTGCGGCAGATCCTCGGGATCGAAACCGAGCGCCTGGATGACGAGATCGGCGTCGAGGCGGAAGTCGCTGCCCGGATCGGCCTCGGGCGCGCGGCGGCCGGACGGATCGGGCGCGCCGAGCCGCATCCGGGAGGCGCGTACGCCGCTCACCCTGGCTTCGGCATCGAAAGCGTCGGGAGCGGACAGCCAGACGAACTCGACGCCTTCCTCCTCGGCATTGGCCACCTCGCGTTGCGATCCAGGCATGTTGGCGCGATCGCGGCGGTAGAGGCACTTCACCGACTTGGCGCCTTGCCGCACGGCGGTGCGCACGCAATCCATCGCGGTGTCGCCGCCGCCGACGACGACGACGTTCTTGCCGGAAGCGTTGAGCGCGCCGGTCTCGAACTCCGGCACCATGTCACCGAAGCTCTTGCGGTTGGATGCTATCAGATAGTCGAGCGCCTTGACGATCCCCGGCGAGCCCACACCCGGCGCCTTGATCGCGCGCGCCTTGTAGACGCCGGTGGCGACGAGCAGCGCATCGTGGTGTCCGCGCAATTCCTTCATGCTGGCGTCGCGCCCAACCTCGAAGCTCAGGTGGAAGCGGATGCCGCTGTCCCGCAGGCGTTCGAAGCGGCGGGTGACGACCTCCTTCTCGAGCTTGAAGCCTGGAATGCCATAGACCAGCAGCCCGCCGGCGCGATCGTGGCGGTCATAGACATGGACGTCATAGCCATGCCCGCGCAGATATTCGGCGGCTGTCAGCCCCGCCGGGCCGGCCCCGATAATGCCGACCGACTGGCCCGAGCGATCGCGCACCGGCACGACCGGCTGGACCCACCCTTCCTTCCACGCTGTGTCGGTGATGAATTTCTCGATCGAGCCGATGGTGACCGCGCCGTGGCCCGAGAACTCGATCACGCAATTGCCCTCACACAGCCGATCCTGCGGGCAGATACGGCCGCAGATCTCGGGCATTGTCGAGGTCGCGGAGGAGAGTTCATACGCCTCGCGCAGCCGGCCTTCGGCCGTCAGGCGCAGCCAGTCCGGAATGTGGTTGTGGAGCGGGCAGTGGGTCGAGCAATATGGCACGCCACATTGCGAACAACGCCCGGCCTGCTCCTCTGCCTTTGCGGTCAGATAGGCGCGCGTGATTTCGGCGAAGTCTTCGGCACGAATGTCTGGAGGGCGCTTTTCGGGATAAGCCTGTCCGGTGGCGACAAACTTCAGCATTGGACTGTCAGCCATCGCGTCCTCCGTTCTGGAGACGCGAAAAGCATAGTTCCGGGCCAAAGTCACGCAATCAAGTGGTCTTGTGTCAGCATTGCTGCCACGATCACGATCAACAACTTGTTGTGCAGATGGTAGTAGCCGCAGCATCAGAGTTGATGCGGCCGAACCGGCCCTACCTACTGACAAGCCATGCCAACGCGGCGCCTCCGACAATGATACGGTACCAAGCAAAGGGAGCGAAACCGTGCTTGGTGACGATGCCGACGAACGCCCGCACCACCACCAGCGCCACCAGGAACGACACGACGAAACCAATCGCGATCTCGGGCACGCCGACCGCGCCCGGCGTTGCCAGAGTATGGCGGTTCTTGACCAACTCCAGCACGGTCGCGCCGAGCATCGTGGGGATCGCAAGGAAGAAGCTGAACTCGGCCGCCGTGCGCCGTTCCACACCAAGCGACAGCGCGCCCATGATCGTCGCGCCCGATCGGCTGACGCCCGGGATCATCGCCAGGCACTGGATGAAGCCGATCCCGATCGTGGTCGGCACCGGCACGTCCGCCACGCCGACGATCGTCTGTCGCCTGGCGAGCCGCTCGATCACCAGGATGGCGACGCCGCCGACGATCAGCGCCACGCATACCAGTTCGGGCTTGCTCAGCAGCGCCTCGATCTTCTTGTGAAGCGCGAAGCCGATCACCGCAGCCGGCAGGAACGCCAGCAGGATGTTGCGCGTGAACCGCCACGAGGCGGGCTGTTTGGCCGCCATGCCGATCAGCACCGCCCAGAAGGTCCGCCAGTACAGCACTACGATGGCGAGGATCGCGCCTAGCTGAATGACGATGTCGAACACCTGCCACTGGGCGTCGTCATAACCGAGCAGAGCGCCCGCCAGGATCAGGTGGCCGGTAGACGACACCGGCAGGAACTCGGTCAGTCCCTCGACGATGCCGAGGAGGATGGGCTGGACGATCATCATAAGCGCGGGCCTCGCTCGCTAAGTATCGGTAAAAAGGCGACCGTCGCAGACCGAAGCGGGAGGCTTCGATCAGGAGGCCTGGCGCTCGGCACCGAAGCGGCCCTGGCGGCGATAGCGCACCAGCCACGACGGGGCGACCGCGCCGAGCGGCGTCGGCTGCACGCCGAGTGCGGCGAGCCCCTCGGCACCCGGCGTCACCACATTGTCGTGCTGGAGCATTTTCCACTGATCCCGGGTGATCGGCGCGCCGGGAAGGAAGCCCATGCTGGCGATCAGGCCGGAGACAGCATCGGGCAATTCGATGAAGGCGGGCTTGGCACCCGTCATTGCGGCGATCCGGCGAACCAGATCGCCCATAGCGATGATCTCGGGCCCGCCAAGCTCGAAGATGCGACCGCCGAAGGTGCCGGGCGCGAGCAAGGCTGCGGCAACCGCCTTGGCGACATCGGCGACGAAGACGGGCTGGAAACGGGTCGCCGCGCCCATGATCGGCACGGCGGGGAGCGCCTGGATCATCCCGGCGAATCGATTGACGAAATTATCCTCGGCGCCGAACACGATCGACGGGCGCATGATCGTGGCGCCGGAGAATGCCTCGCGCACCGCCGCCTCGCCTTCGCCCTTGGTCCGGGCATAGGGCACGTCGGAGCCGGCATCCGCACCGATCGCCGAGATCTGGATCAGCGCCTTCGTGCCCGCAGCGCGAGCCGCCTCGGCAACGTGGCGCGCGCCGTCAACCTGGATCGCATCGAACTTGCCGGCCAGGATGCCGACCAGGTTCACCACCGCATCGCTGCCGTCCACGGCGCGCGCGACAGTAGCGGGTTTGGTCACGTCGGCGGCGATGAACTGGGTCTGGCCGAGGCCGCCCTGTGGCCTCAGGAAGAAGGCGCGCTTGGGGTCACGCTCCACGATCCGCACCCGGCAACCGCGCTGGAGCAGGGCCTGGGTGACATAGCGCCCCACGAACCCGCCGCCGCCGAACAGCGTAACCAGCTCAGCCATCGTCGCACCATCCTCACTCGCGCGTCCCGCAGCCGCCGCCTTGCCTCCGCCGCGCCGCGAAGACAAGCGCCGAGCAAAAAGAGTGGCGCGCCGCCGTTGACAAGCCCGAGCCCCCGCCGCTATCCGCCGCGGCCTACCCCGTGCCCAGATGGCGGAATTGGTAGACGCACCAGCTTCAGGTGCTGGCGGTCGCAAGGCCGTGGAGGTTCGAGTCCTCTTCTGGGCACCAGGTACCCCTTTTCAAGGGGTACCAAAACGTCTCCCGGAGCTTGAAAAAACCGCGGTTTTCTGCCATAAACTGGCTCCGGAAAGGCCGCGGTGTGCCACTACATCCTAGATCGATGTTGTCACGATTGTTGGTATTTCCAGGCACCAGCAACGGGGGATACCAACATGGCTCTCACGGCAATGGAAGTCCGCTCTGCCAAGGGGCGCGAGCGTCCTTACAAGGTCAGCGATTCCGGCGGCCTCTATCTGTTCGTTCAGCCATCAGGACAGCGCTACTGGCGGTTGGCCTATCGATGGGGTGGCAAGCAGCACACAATGGCGCTTGGGGTATTTCCCGACGTCAGCCTCGCTGACGCCCGCGCCAAGCGCGACTCCGTCCGCAAAATCCTGGCGGACGGCAAGAACCCTGTCTCGGTTGCGAAGGAGGAAGCGGCCGCCGCACGGCTCGCAGAGCAGATCACCTTCCGCGTGGTTGCCGAAGAATGGTATGGCAAATGCGAGCGCGAAGGACGCGCCGTCATCACGCTCCAGAAGCAGAAGTGGCTTCTCGATTTCGCTTATCCTCAGCTCGGTGATCGCCCAATTGGCCGCATCTCCGCGCATGAAGTCTATGAGGTCCTGCGGGGCATCGAGGCCAAGGGGCATTACGAAACCGCGCGTCGATTGCGCGGCACGTGCGGACAAGTCTTCCGCTATGCGGTCGCGACAGCTCGGGCAGAGCGCGATGTTTGCGCTGATCTTCGCGGCGCCCTCACGACGCCGAAGGTCAAGCATCTCGCCGCCATTACGAAGCCCGCCGAAGTCGGCGACCTCCTATGCGCGATCGACGGGTTCGATGGCTATCGCGTGACGCACGTCGCGTTACGCCTTGCTCCACACCTGTTCGTTCGGCCGGGAGAGCTGAGGCAAGCAGAATGGGCCGAGTTCGACTTCGAGGAGCGCGTATGGGCGATTTCGACCGACAAGATGAAGATGCGCCGCCCACACTATGTACCTCTCTCAAGGCAAGCGCTGGCGATCATCGAAGAGATCAGACCCGTCAGCGGGAAACATCGCTACCTCTTTCCGTGCCAAGGGAAGCGTGACCGTCCGATGTGCGAGAACACATTGAACCTGGCGCTGCAGCGCCTCGGCTATGGTGGCGGACGCATGACGACGCACGGTTTTCGCGCGATGGCCAGTACGTTGCTCAATGAATTGGGCAAATGGACGGCCGATGCAATCGAGAGACAGCTGGCGCACGTCGATACCAACGCCGTGCGACGGATTTATGCGCGGGGCGACTATTGGGATGAGCGCGTGCGGATGATGCAGGCTTGGTCCGATGAGCTCGACCGTCTGCGTGCTGAGGCGCAGGCCCGCTCTCAAAATCAAAAAGCGGTCGCAGAGATGTCTTTGCCGGAACGAGAGCGTGGGCGAGGGGAGGCGCTTCGCGTACTGCAGCGATAAGAGAGAGAATTCGTCCGCGACTGATCGTTCGTGAGCCCCCTCTCTTAGCCGGCGACAGCTTCTAGTCTGGATGGATGTATCGCTGGGATGGCTGCGGCAGTAGAAGCTGCCTGCCAGCCGAGGAACCTGCGATTCGTACGATTCGTCGCCAAAAGCCCAGTGAAGTTATCGATGTCGCGGGCTGGGCGGCAGACGAGGATTTCCCCGTCTATCCGGTCGGCTCCAAGCCGAAACGGCTTGTGATCAGTCCGTCGGCGCCGGCCTTCGACTTCCTTTCACCTAGCCAAGGGCACCTTTTCAAACAGGCAGCCGGTTGGCAATCTCAGCAGATGTGGTGCGAGGTCATCGCGTACGAGCTGTCGTTGATCCTCGAAGTTTCGGTGCCGCCGGCATTTGTAACCATCGATTCCGGGGCCGACCAAATCGGCGCGTTGATAGAATTGTTCTACCCGTACCCCGCTGCCACCCGCACCGTTCGCCTCGTACACGCGGCCGACTTCATGCAGAAGAGTTCTGCGGACGGGAAAAAGGGAAGGCCGCATGCGCTGCGCGAAAACCTTGCGATGTGCCGTGTATTGAATGCTCCGGATCCGGCTCTCTGGTGGGCCAAAGCTATCATGTTCGACACGCTGATCGGCAACACCGATCGACATTCAGAGAATTGGGGATTTCTGATTGAACGAACGGCGCAGGGGCGGTCGTTCTCGATTGCACCGCTTTACGATAACGGAACCAGCCTTGGGTATGGCACACCGGAAACCAAATTGAGCCAACCGTGGGATCAGGCACGGCTGGCGACCTATTTGGAGAAGGGAACTCACGATATCGGGTGGTTAAAACCGAGGATGGGCCCACGCCTCACCTCCCTTTATGCGTAAGGTTCTTTGTTGCAAATCCTGATCTTATCGACGTTGCAGCCTCGATGCTCGCTTTCACCGACACGCAGGTGGAGGAGATAATCGACTGGGCTACACAATTAATGTTCCTGTCCTGTTCTCATCTGAACGTGGACGGTTTATATTGCAGCAACTCACCGCGCGCCGTGACGCGTTGAAAAAGGCATTGGGATTGTGATCGAAAACTGGATCACCGAGGCGAGCGAGCCGGATCATTTGATCCTCGCTTGGCAGGCGCCCGACGAGTTCAAAGATCGGACGCGTTTTGCAGTCGGTATGCTGACCTGCGACGCCGGCGAAGTACGCCTGCGGTACTTTGGCGACAGCGACGAATTTTCAAAGCTCAACCCTGGCAAAACCTATCGCCAACTGTTGGACTATGGCTATGCCGGTTATCCTGGCTTTCAGGTGGACCGCGTCGAGCATCGTACTGGCGTTCTAGAGGCCTTCATGCGGCGCCTCCCGCCGCGATCGCGATCGGATTTCGCAGCCTACGAGCAGCATCTGCGGGTGCGTCCCGGCACGCCGCTGACCGACTTCGCCTTGCTGGGCCTGTCGGAAGCCTATCTGCCTAGCGATGGCTTCTCAGTTGTTGATCCGCTCGATCCGACCGTCGACCAGCGACAGCTTGTCATCGAGGTTGCCGGCTATCGCTATTATGCAAACAAAGCCGGCGCGGTTCTGCCTGAGGTTGGCGACGCAGTCGATATCGTTCCAGAAGATGATAACGAGTTCGATCCGCGCGCCGTCGCAGTGCAGTATAAGGGTCATAAGATCGGCAACATCAACCGATTGCAGGTGGAAACCTTTCGGACCTGGATATCGCAGGAACGTATTGAGGCATCTGTCGATCGGCTAAACGGGCGCGTTGATCGGCCGCGCCTGTTCGTGTTCGTTCGCGTGTCGGAAGAGGTCGGGTAAGCGTGGCGTTACGGCTCTTAGTTATGGGGCGTTTGCGTTACCTGATTTGAGGCCGGAATCCATATCGGTTGTTGAACGCCTGCTCCATGGCATCGACCAATTGAGCTTCGTGCCGTCGAGCGACAATGAAGCTGTCGTGCACTGGCAGGGCGAGCACGCCAGCGTCTAGCAGACGCTGCAGTACCGCCACCGCGAGATCACTGTCTTCGCGCTGAAGCCGAAGGCCTTCGCCGCTGCCGAACCATTCCATGACCGGTCCCAGCTGAGCGGCGAATTTCGCGACATAGGTCGAGAACCGCGAGTCCGGCGGCAGCTGAGCCCGATCGAGCGCCGTCGAGACAAGCTGCAAGGGTTTAGGCGATGTTCGGTTGATCAGTCGGTTGAAGGTTCGTTTGCCTAGTTCGCGTACTTCCGGGCCGGAGAAGCCGTCGACCGTGTAAATGTCATGGTCGAGGATTCGATCGTGACGCGCAAACAAGAGCGTCGGGTGAAGACGCGCATAATCGCGTTCGGCAACAGGCTCATCGTCGATCGTCAGCAGTTCGCGCTCGGCTTTTGGTAGATTGATCCACCACCCTCCGTACAGCCGCCCGCCGCTCCGCCAGTCGCCCTTGAAGATACGATAAAGCTGGGTAGCCTCCTCGCCGGCAACCAGTCGCTCTTCGGGGTCATCGACGTTTGCAAGATAGCGCGCGGTGACGCGCATCCATGCATCATCCGGCAGGCAGATACGCGCTGAAGCCAACGCCGCGTTCTGCTGGGCCAGCACCGACCGACTTGCCGCGACTTCCTCAGGCTCAGCCCCGACGCCGGCATCGGGTTGGCGTAGAATGATGATGTCGCGCCGCTCGCTCCAGCCGATATCGCCACGAGTGATTCCGCACTCGGCGAACAGCGCTCGCAATTTCGCCGTCGCGCGAAGCCGCGTGCGCCGAGCGTGGCGGACCTTGCCACTTTGTACATGGCGGTAACCCCGCTGCCCTTCCACCAAGCCCAGCCGCGACAGTTCGTCGCGTATCCGCTTGAGGAAAACGACGCTATGGGCCGTCCCCGTGTAATCATTGGCGTTGAACGATAGCGCCACAAAGCGCTCGGCATCGATCCTGTTGAATACGCCAAGTGCGAGATTGGCGAGCAGCATGCTTAGGCTATTGCGCCATCTCACCAAGTCGTAGGGCCGGAATGCACGCTGGCGCGCAGCCTTTTGAAAAAGCCCTTCTACCCGTACGAGGAAATCCGCACCCCTCCCGTCCCGCAGAACGCGAAGCGGATCGAGCGGCATCGACCGTTCTAACGCGGAGCGATCGTGGACCAGTGCAAGGGACATGCGCAACTCTTAGGCTAATTCACGCCGAAGCGGAGCACGCTATCGTAATTCGAAACGACTGATGCGGCGAACCGGACGGCAGAAATCTGCATCAGATTTCGACGACTTTCATCGGATCGAACGTGCGATTCTCATAACGTCCACCAAGGCGAAGCGGGCCGTATCCTTTGGGATTGCAGACAATGCGGGTACCTCCAGCGACGTAGTCAAAGCTGGCGTGCGTATGCCCATGAACCCAGACAACAGCGGCCGACCCCTCCACGAGCCACGTGAGATCTGAGCAGAACGCCGGGTTCAGACCATCGCCTGCATATTGCGGGGCGATCCTGCGTGCATATGCCGGTCACGCCGATCGGGCTCATGAACAGCGGCGTCGGCAGCGTCATCCCGAGTAGCTCGATCGACAGATCGCGCGTGCTTGTGTCGACCATCATCCGCGGTGTCATGCCCCAGTCCGAAAACGCTGCGGCATTGCGGCGCTGGGTATGCTCGTCACCGCAGCCGCCCTGAACGTAGCTCAGCAGCGACGGCGGCATCGCAGATTCGGCGCGGCGCTCCAGCGTAGCGAAATCGACCGGGATATTGGGGAGCACGCCGCGCAGGCCAGCGCCATAGATCTCGCGCTGATAGCCGCCGAAGTTCATCGCGGTCTTGTTCGTCAAGCCGTAGCCGGCGCTCTCCAGGCCGGGGCCTTAGTCCTACGACAGGAGCGCGTCCACGATAGCACTCGCCTTGGCATAAGGCGCGTAGAAGGCATCGATCATATCGCGCTCGCCGCGAACCACGACCCCGCGGTGGTTGGAGAATTCCCGGAAACCTTCGATCCCATGATGCCTGCCCATGCCGCTCGTGCCTGAGCCGCCGAAGCCGAGCGAGGGTAGCGCCCCCTGCAATGCGCAGGCGTTGACGCAAGCACCGCCCGAGGACGTTGATCGAAGCACCGCTTCGGCGATCTCGGGATCGTCGGCAAAGACGTAGAGGCCAAGCGGGCGGTCACCGGCGTTGATCGAGGAAACGGCGGCGTCGAGATTGTCGTACGGGATGATCGGGAGCAGCGGCCCAAAGATCTCGTCTCGCATCAGCGCAAGATCGGCCGGTGGATCGATCACCAGCGACATCGGCATGCGTCGGGTGAGAGGATCGATGGCGCCGTCCTGCTCGAGCTGGATGATCCGCGCCTGTCGATCCTCGGCTTCGGCGAGCATGCCAGTTAAGCGCTCGAGATGTCGCGATGAAATAATCCCGGCGCAATCGGGGCCATGCGAATAATCCGGCGCCGCGTGCTGCATGAAGGCTTGTGCGAGTTCTACAAAGCGATCGACCTCCGACCGCGCGACGAAGCAGTGGTCAACGGTCACACACATCTGGCCGTTCTTGATCATCTTGGTGCCGATCACCGCTTCGACATTGCGCTCGCTCACCGCTCCGGGAGCCAAAATCGCCGGGCATTTGCCGCCGAGCTCAAGCGTCACCGGGGTAAGGTTCTGGGCGGCGGCGGCCATCACCTGTCGGCCGACGCCGGGGCTGCCGGTATAGAGCAGGTGATCCCAGCGGATGACTGGGAATTCCCGCGCGAGATCCAAGCCGCCGACTACGACATCGATCAGATCGGGATCGAAGGCGGTAGCGACCATCTCGGCGGTCAACGCGGCGCACGCCGGCGTCATGTCGGAAGGCTTGAGGATGACGCGGTTGCCCGCCGCGAGCATCTCGATGGCCGGGCCAAGACCTATGTCGAACGGAAAGTTCCAGGGGATCATGTTGCCGATAACGCCCTTGGGTTGATAGCGCATCGATGCTGTCGCCGAGCCCATCACCGCGGCATCAAGCGGGCGCGGATCGGCGCGCATCCAGTTTTCGAGATGAGCCAGAACATATTGCGCCCGGCCGAGGACGCCGACCACCTCGAGCAACTCGCCCGCGCCGACCGGATGCGAGCCGAAGTCCGCCGAGAGTGCATCGCTGATCCGCGCCCGGTTCGCCGCAACCATGCCCATCAATGCTTCGATCCGTCCGCGTCGCTCAGCAAGGGACGGATCGCGATCCCTGGCGAACGCCGTCTGCTGCACGTTGAACGCGCGGTGGAGGTGGGCAATTGCTGCGGCGTCGCCGCTTCGTTCAACTCGGGAGCCGGGTTTGGCTTCTATGAGCGACATGGAGTTGATCCTTTCGTTGTCACCACTGCTCTCCCTCTCAGTCGGTGCTGGCAGTGATCGCAGCGAGGAGGGCAGTGCGATCCTCACGCACCGCCTCCGGGCGCGTCACGACCTCCATGTGGAAGTCGCGCAGTTCTTCCGGGATGTACCAGTGCATCCGGTCTGTGGCGTAGGCGGCAAGCACGGTTTCTGCGACCTCGCGTGGTCGGACGAGCCGCCACATGCCCTCCGCCGGCGCCATGGCCCGCATTACCGGGCTGAGGAGCGGCGTATCGATCAATCCCGGCAACAGATCGGCGGCGCGCACGCCGTAACGCTTGAGCTCGATCGACAATGCCTCGGTCAGCCCACGTACTGCGTGCTTAGTGGCCGAATAGATCGCGATCCCCGCAGTGCCGAAGATCGCCGAGGAGGAGGATGTGGTCAGACACAGCGCACCGGGTGTCACCTTGAGCAGCGGCATCGCCGCCCGGATGCCGATGATGACACCCATCAGGTTGATGCCGATGATCCGCTCGATCTCGTCCCAGGGCTGCTCGTCGAGCAGGCCACCGGCGGCAATGCCGGCATTGTTGAACAGCAGGTCGAGGGTGCCGCCGGTCGCCGTACCGAATGTCGCGACCGCGCTCGCGAACGCCAGTCGATCAGTCACGTCCAGAACGCCCGTGATGCAGCGTTCCGCGCCTATTTCGGCAGTGAGCGTCGCGAGAGCCTCGGCGTTCACATCGTAGGCGCCAACAAACCAGCCTTCATGTGCAAACAGGAGCGCGGTCTCGCGACCCATCCCCGAGCCCGCGCCGGTGATGAAGATCGATTTCCGGTCAACGTGGAAGCTCATGCATCGGCTCCTGCGCGGCTGCGGGCATGAGCTCCATCGATTTCGAGACCCGCCATGTCGTCCGCCTCCCGCCATGCTTGCAGCAGGGCTATGAACGCGATCGGACCGGGCGCGTAGGAGCTGCCGCGCACCGATGCATCCGAGACTTGCCCCTCATTGTT
The DNA here is from genome assembly GCA_964242855.1 of uncultured Sphingomonadaceae bacterium. GTDB lineage: Bacteria > Pseudomonadota > Alphaproteobacteria > Sphingomonadales > Sphingomonadaceae > Solisphingomonas. The sequence goes on along the minus strand of CAXTBZ010000007.1, from coordinate 40,950 downwards.
GTAATAGCCGGGCGTGCAGGCCTCGAGGAAGCGCCGCCTGCCGGCGCCCAAGCGCACGATGTCGTCAACCCAGGCGCGTTCTGCATTCTTGCTGGCCTCGACGGTCGCTAGGCCCCTCGTCCGACATGCGGTGACGATGTAGGCGAGGTGCTTGGCCTGCTCGTCGATCATGTGCGGAAAGTTCGCCGACATGCCCGATTGCGCGTGGCTGAGCACGAAGCAGTTGGGGAAGCCGCGGCTGTGCATGCCGTGCAGCGTCGACATGCCGCCCGACCATCTGTCGGTGAGCGTATCGCCATCGACGCCACGGACGACGAAGCCCGATCGCCGCGAGAAGTCGGTGCCGACTTCAAATCCTGTCGCATAGATGAGGCAATCAAGCTCGTGCTCAGCGCCGTCGACAACTACACCGGCGGGCGTGATCGCATCGATGCCGCGACCCTGCGTGTCGACCAGGGTCACGTTGGGCTGGTTGAAGACGGCGAGATACGCATCGTGGAAGCACGGCCGTTTGCAGAACAGGCTGAACCACGGCTTCAGTGCGTCGGCGGTAGCGGGATCGATGACGATGGCGTCGATCCGATCGCGGATCTGGGCCATGGTTTCGAAGTCGGCCTGCTCGAGCAACGCGGCCGCTTCCGCCGGCGCTGCGCCTGCTGCCAGCTTCTCGCGCACCGCGCGGGCGAGAACGGTCCATCCGTCGGCGACAAGATCGGGCTCGGCAAGGTTGCCGGCGAGCTGGTGCGTGAAGCTCTCGATCCGGCGGCGCTGCCAGCCCGGCTCAAGGCTCGCTGCCCATGCCGGATCGGTCGGCGCATTGTCGCGCGCGGCAACCGAGGAGGGCGTGCGCTGGAACACCGACAGATGCTTGGCGGATACAGCGAGCGGCGGGATGCACTGTACGGCCGTGGCGCCGGTTCCGATGATACCGACACGCTTGTCGGCGAGACCGGTGAGCGGCGAAGTCGCGCCGCCTCCGGTATAGGCATAGTCCCACCGGCTGGTGTGGAAGGCATGACCGGCAAAGCCCTCGACTCCGGGGATCGCGGGGAGCTTGGGGCGATTGAGCGGTCCGGTGGTGAGCACGACGAACCGCGCGCGCATATTGTCGCCGCGGTCGGTTTCGACGATCCACTTGGCTGTGGCGCCATCCCAGGTCAGCGCGGTGACTTGGGTCGACAAGCAGATATCGTCGTAAAGCCGGTAATGCGTGGCGATGCGCCGGCAATGCTCGCGGATCTCGTCTGCTTTCGAATAGCGCTCGCTCGGGATGTAGCCGGTCTCCTCGAGCAGCGGCAGGTAGATGTAGGATTCGACGTCGCAAGCCGCTCCGGGGTAGCGGTTCCAGTACCAGGTTCCGCCGACGTCACTGCCGGACTCGACGATCCGGACCCGATCGGTGCCGGCCTCGCGCAATCGCGCCGCGGTAAGCAGGCCGCCGAAGCCGCCGCCGACGATGAGTACCTCGACGGTGTCTGCCAGCGACGCTCGGGGTTCGACATCACCGTAAGGATCGGTCAGCAGATGTCCGAAGCCCGCAGCAACGTCGCGATAGGCGCGCGCTGCGGGCGTCGTTAGCCGGCGCTCGCGTTCGAGCCGGTAGCGTTCACGTAGCGCGATAAGATCGAGCGGGTCGGCGGGGTCATGGTCCGGCATGGCGGTTCCTGTCGGTAAGGCTCAGAACGATTTGCGCAGGGTCACGCCATAGGTGCGCGGCTGGTTGGGAATGCCGCTGTAGCTGCCAGTCTGCGCGACCGTGGGGAAGGTCGTGACGAGGGTATAGAAGTTGGTGAGATTGCGGCCCCACAGCATCACCTCCGCTTGGTAGCGGCGGCTGGAGATCGAGATGCTCGCATCGACCTCCTTGTTGCCATATCGCGACACGTCTGGCGGCGTGGTCTCGATCAGCTGCGCCTTGCTGGTGTAGTCGAACTCGCCGCGCACATAGCCGCTTAGATCATCGCTGAACCGGTGGGTGGCGACCGCCGCGACAGATGTCGTCCAGGTCGGGATGGTGGCCGGCCGTGTGCCCGAGAGATCGCGGAAGTTGGGCGTCAGGCCGGTTGCCGGATCAATCGGGCAGCGCACCGTGTCGTAGGTGACGCACGGCGCCATGTCGAACGAGTTGTATTTGGGATGGAGGTACGTCACCGCGCCGGTCAACGAGAGCCAGGAGATCGGCTGGTAGGCGCTGTCGATCTCAAAGCCGGTGACCGACTCCTTGCCGGCGTTGACCAGGCTGAAGCCCGTGCCGGTGTACGCGTTCGACTGGAAGCCCTTGATCGCCTGGTGGAACACCGCGAGGTTGAAGAAGCCGCCATGGAAGTGCGCCTTCAGCCCAGCCTCGTACAGCGTTACATTTTCGGGCGCGGCGGTGCGCCCGACGCCGTTCGCATCCGGCGGACGGCCGTCGGACGACAGGTTGTACGCGCCTGCCTTCCACCCGGTCGAATAGGTCAGATAAGCGTTGACGATGCCGAGGTCATAGGCGGCGTGCGCCGTGTAGGTGACCTTGTCACCCTTGAGCTTGCCGCTCTCGTTCACGTTCGGAAAGTTGACGGGGCCATGATTGGGATCGTTGGCGTAGAAGAACTGCAGTGCGCTCAATGCGCTATACAGGTTCGCCGGCAGCCCGATGAGCGGGAATTGCGGCACGTTGCTCAGGTTGAGGGAGGAAAAGGGATCGTTGAGCACGACGTCTGACGCGCCCTTCTTGCGGTCGTTCAGATAAGCGATGCCGCCAGTCAGCGTCAGCCGGTCGGTCAGCTTGTAGTCCGCCTGCCCGAATATGGAGTAGCTGTCCTGCTTCAGCGTGTAGAAATCATGGATGCCCTGGCCAGCCTGAAAATAGGTTGCGCCAGGGACGATCGAAGGTGTGACGAACGCCTGGAATTGCTCGAGCGCATAGATGTTCGAATGGCCCGCAAACAGCGGGCGCAAGGCGGCGGGAATGGCGCCCAGCAACGCGGCCGGGATCTGGCCGCTTAGTGCGTCGGCATAGGTGCGGATCTGGCTGCCATAGGTCGTGTCGACGCCAGAGTTGAGATGCTCGTGCTCGTAGAAGCCGCCGACAAGATAGTTGAACCGGCTCGTGCCGTCCGATGCGAGCCGGACTTCCTGCGTGAACGTGTCGATGCTGTTGCGCCGGTTGCTGGTCGCGAGGTCCGCGCCGGTAAAGTCGACATCGGTGAAGGACTGGTCGGCGGAATGGCGATAGGCGGTGATCGAGGTCAGCGTCGCGTGCCCCAGGTTCCAGTCGATCTGCCCTGAGACACCCTCGTTCTTGACGCGGTTGCGCGGATCGGCGTCCAGAGCGACGTCGCGATTATCGTGCTGCGGTGTGCTTACGGCCGCGCCGAGACCGAATGGGGCGGGTGCGCCGATGAACTGCGTCGCAGGGCCGTTCAGCACCGAAACGACGGCGCAACAGACCTCGTGGATTTGGTTGTAGTCGGCGAGCAGGCGGACGCTGAGCGTGTCGGTCGGCTTCCAGAGCAGGTCACCGCGCAGCGAGAAGCGGTCGCGGTCATTGAGCTTCGTGCCGGTCACCTGGTTGCGATAGGTGCCGTCGCGATCATTTGTCGTCTCGGACAGGCGGAAGGCAAGCGTATCCGAGATCGGTCCAGTGATCGACGAACGCGATTCAACCAGACCGTAATTACCCAGGCTCAGCTCCGCCTTGCCGCCCCACGTGAACTGCGGGCGCGCGGTGACGATGTTGATCGCGCCTGCCGACACATTCTTGCCGAACAGCGTCGACTGCGGTCCGCGCAGCACCTCAATGCGCTCGATTTCGGGCAGGTCGTCGAGCGCAGAGCCGGCGCGAGACCGGTAGACGCCGTCGACGAAGACGCCGACCGAAGATTCGATACCGTCATTGCCGGCGCCGTTGCCAAAGCCGCGGATCGTAAAATTAGTCTGCCCGACGTCGCTGAACTGCTGCACCTTGAGCGACGGCACGACTGACTGGAGATCGATCAGGTCGCGGATTTGCGCCTGTTCGAGCGTTGCCTCGGTCGTGACCGAGACGGACACCGGTACCTTCTGCAAGCTCTGCTCGCGCTTGGTGGCAGTGACCACGATTTCGCCCGTGTCACCTGGAGTGGCGCCAGTCGCGGGTATCTGGGTGGCAGCGCTGGTCTGCGCGCTTGAAACGCTGGCGCCAACATCTTGCGAGAGAGCAGGTCCGATAGCTGCCACAGCGATGGTGGACGTGCCGATCAGAAGTACAGTGCGCATGACGATCCTCTTCCCGAGCGTCCGCGTCATTCACCAGCGCGGATCATTTCGACTCGCTCGAGAAGATACTCGAAAACCTAGTCTACGCTAGATATTAAAGTTCGACGACGCTGACCCTTGTTTCGTACGCCGCCGATGTTCACGGTGACGGGAAGGCGCGAGGTGCAATCGGTTGAAGACGGCCAAGTCTCTGGTTCAGGTGACGATGAAGGAGGGCAAGCCGCTGTCCCGCAGCCGCAAGTCGGCCGGCAAGCGCGACGCGATCATCCGCGCGGCCATCGAGATCATCAATGCCAAGAGCTTTGCGCTCGCCACCATGACCGAAATCGCGGCCAGCCTCGATCTGCGCGACGCCACGCTCTATTATTATTTCCCGACCAAGCAGGCGCTCGCCTACGCTGCCCATGTGCAATCCCTGGAGAGATTCGAGAGGTTGTTGCAGGCTACCGATGCCGACGGCGGTACGGGCGCCGAGAAGCTCGAACGCTTCACGCGGACCATGCTCGAGGAGTCCTCGCTCAACGGCTCGCAGCTCTACTTCGGCGAGCATTCCTATCTCGAAGCCGCACAGCGCGAAGCGGTTGATCGCTGGGCCGACCGGCTGAAGGCGACGCTCGAAGACTTCCTCAGGCAGGGCATGGTCGACAAATCGGTAGTGCCGTGCGAGCCCGAACTCGTGGTGCAACTCTACCTCGGCATGCTGATCTGGCTCGCCAAATGGGTGCCCGGCATAGCCGACATGACCGTCGAGCGGCTGATGGACGCCATCAAGGCATTCTGCCTCCACGGGGTTGAGAGCCGGCCCGAGCCGCGGGTGCGCGGCCCGAATGTGGCGCCGCCTCCGTCCGCGAATGATCGGCCGATCGGCGGTCGGTGATTTCTAATGGCTGCTAGGTTTCGTAGTGGCAACACCCGCGCTTCCTGTTAGTCTACTCGACGCAGATGGTTGCCTGAAGCGGCGCCACAGGAGTGACGGCATGACGATTGCACGCGTGCAGACGAGTCGAAGCCGATGAGCGAGGTCACGTCTGTCAGCCTGATGCCGCTCCGTGCCCGCGCTGTCCTCGCGACCGTAATCGTGGTTGCAGTCGTCGGCTTCATCGTTCTTGCTCAACTGCTCAGGGTTGAGCCGGCCTATGCCGGCCTTTTGTTCTTCTGGTATTGGGCAGCCATTCGCGAGGCAAAGTTTTCCGCGATGCCGGGAGTGCTCATCGGCTCGATCCTCGGAGTGGGAACGGCCTGGCTACTGCAGGCCGCCACAGCATCGCACCAAGGGATGGCGATCATCGCTGTGCTGCTGCTCATTGTGGCGGCCATTTACGTCCAAGTGATGGAACTGGCACCGGGGGCGGTCAACGTTCCCTACATGCTGTTCTTGACTGTAGCTGCGGCACCGCTTCTCCAAAGTGACGAAGTGATGTCGACGATGCTCGTGTCAGTGGCGCTGGCTGCTCTCTACTTCGGCGCGATTGTCGGCGTCGTCAGAGCCTTGCAGGCTCGATCAGGCAAGGCGGCTTAAGGCTGAACAAAATCGGGCGTTTACTGGATCCCGCTGCCGATCGACGGCACTCTGATCGAGATTGCAAAGCTGCGCCGTTTCGAGGCGGACCCAAAAACGTCCCATTTCCACGAGTTCGCCTAACCCGAACAAGGTCGTCGTCTGGCTCATGAGTCCCGGAGAGCCGACCAACCCGCGCAATGTCGCCATAGTTAACGCCCGAAGCCTTGGGCACATAGAGGCCGGTGCGCGCCTTCCCGGCCTTCACCAGGCTTCGAGCGCGACCGATGTTGCTCTTCAGACGTTAGCCGGACAACATAAGGAGAGATCACCATGAAGCTCTATTTCTCACCCGGCGCATGCAGCCTGGCCGATCATATCGCGTTGCATGAGGCGGGGCTGTCGTTCGAGCATGAGAAGGTCGATCTTAGGGCCAAGCGGACCGAGAGCGGGGCCGACTATCTGACGATCAACCCGAAGGGCTATGTTCCGGCGCTCACGCTCGATACAGGCGAAACGCTGAGCGAGAACGTCGCTATCCTCGATTGGATCGCGCACCAGGACAGCGCTCTCAAACCGTCGGGCGCGATGGGACATACCGAGCTGCTTCAGGCGTTGGCCTACATCTCCACGGAAATCCACAAGGCGTTCAAACCCTTCTTTGCGGGTGCCGGCGACGATGAGAAGTCGAAGGCGGCAGAGACGATCCTAAAGCGGATGACCTATCTTGCCGATACAATGAAAGGCGACTTCCTGTTCGGCACCGACGTAAGCGCTGCCGACTGCTATCTGTTCGTCATGCTGCTCTGGGCGCAGAAGAACGGCATCGAAGTGCCGGCCAAACTTGCGGCATTGCGAGATCGGATGAAGGAGCGGCCGGCGGTGCGCATGGCGATGACGCACGAAGGCCTGATCTAGGTGTTCGTCGCTCCTTCCGAGAACCGGGCATTCTCGAGAAGCGGAACGGCCATTCGCACGCTCATCGGCGTTGCGCTGCTTCTGTTGCCAGGAGCAGTGGCAGCGCAGGCGATCCAACCCGGCCCGTGGAATATCACATCGACCGCCGTGACCCTCGATATACCGGGTGCGCCGGGTTTTCTGCTGCGAATGATGAAGGGCAGATCGAAGAGTGAACGGAAATGCGTTCCTTCGGAACAGGCTAGCAATGGCGTGGCCGCGCTGCTCGTCCCCGATCCGAAGGCACGATGCCATGTCGACAGCCAGCAGATCGCAAATGGTGCTTATCACCAAGCGCTGACCTGCCCTCAGAAGCAGCGGCCGCCCATCCGGATTACCCGTAGCGGGACCTATGACGCTTCGGGCTTCGCTGGACGGCTCACTATGGAAGGCCAGACGCCAAAAGGTGCGATGCATATCGTCCTAGACCAGAAAGCGGTGCACGCAGCCGGCATCTGCCGAGGGTGACACGATGATGCGTGATCGGAGGCAGACACGCACCCGTAAGCATGCGTATCGCTTCGTCGTTATTCAGAGAGCCATAAATCTGTACGGCAAGGCACGACGTATCTTGGTCATGCAGAGACGGCACGGCCGTTTGAATGATCTCGCAGTAGTCTCGACGTCGGAATACGCCGCTAGACTGATCCTCGGCTGAGCTCGCGCCTCGCTCGACCAAGCGAGCACCGCGTTGGAGGTCAGTTCGGTCCCGTTGTCGCTGACGATCATCTTGGGCGCGCCGCGCTCGGCAATCAAATAGCTCAGCTCGCGCATCACCCGCTTGCCTGAGATCGATGTGTCGAGCACCGCTCGCAAGCACTCGCGCGTCACGTCGTCGACGATGTTGAGGATACAGAACCGCCGGCCGGTGGCCATCTGGTCATGCACGAAGTCCAGGCTCCAACGCTGGTTGGGCAGCGCCAGCACCGGGGCCGGCGCCCGCGCGCCGACGGCGCGCTTGCGTCCCTCCCGGCGACGCACCGTCAGACCTTCCTCGCGGTAGAGCCGCTGGGTCTTCTTGCAGTTGATCGTGATGCCGTCCCGGCGCAGCAGGATGTGCAGTCGCCGATAACCGAACCGCCGGCGCTGCTGCGCCAACTCGCGCAGACGCGACCGCGGGTCGCCATCATCCTCCCGGCACGAGCGATACCGCATGCTCGTGCGATCCGCCCCGACGACACCACACGCCCGCCGCTCGCTCATCCCCAGCGCGTCTGGAGATGCGCGACTGCTTCCCGCTTCGCGGCAGGCGTCACCATTTTTTTAACAGCAGGTCCTTCAGACCTGCGTTGTCGAGCATCGTGTCCGCCAGCAGCCGCTTGAGCCGGGCGTTCTCCTCCTCGAGCGCCCGCAGCCGCTTCGCATCGGATATCTCCAGGCCGCCGAACTTGGCCTTCCACGCGTAATAGGTCGCGCTCGACATCCCGTGCCGCCGGCACAAATCCGTCACCACCGCACCCGCCTCGGCTTCCTTCAGGATGCCGATGATCTGCTCTTCCGAAAACTGCTTCCGCTTCATCTGTCCGTCCCTTTCCAGGGTCGGACTCTAGCTCCAACTGGAGGAAAAAACGGGGTCACGTCACTTGGTCCTCTGGCGCGATCGCGCCGGCGGTTTTGTGGTTCTTCAGAGAACGGTGCGTGCTGCTGCCGTCGAAGCAGCGTAGACCCGCCTTTGCGTCTCCCACGCTCTTGCCGACTTTCTGAGTACAAGCCGCATGTCGCTGCCAGATTCCGATGCCGCCAGCCAATGCCCGGAAATAACAGGGCATCCTACATCGTCCGACGGCGGTGATCGCGCCGCGCCTCTCGCGGTACCCATCAGCTTCGCTCCGCTGGCGCGCGAGAACTGGACCGACGAAGCGCGTGAAGTATTCGCTTTCTGGGGGGAGCCTGGCGCATACGAGAACGGCTCGGCGAACAACATGGTAATGACGCTTGCGCATCATCCCGCGCTTGCCATCGCCTACTATACGTTCGGCAGGCATCTGCTGATTGCGTCGACCTTGTCTGCCCGGACACGCGAACTGATCGTGCTGCGCGTCGCCTGGCAGCTGCGCTCTGCCTACGAATGGCACTATCACGTCGGCTACGCGCTCAACATCGAGTTCGATCTTGAAGAGATCGCCGCAATCGGAATGGGATCGACGGCTGTCTGCTGGCGCGACAGCGACGCCGCGGTGCTGTCTGCCGTTGAGGAACTGCTCGCCCAATCGCGTTTGTCGGACGGCTGCCGTGCGGCCCTGTCGCGTCATTTCGACGCCAAGCAGATCATCGATCTGGTATTTACGATCGGCAATTACGTGATGCTCAGCTGGGCGATCTCGGCGCTCGATATCAAATTCGAAGACAGCGTCGATCCGATTGGTTTTGATCTCAAGACGCGATCGGGCGTGTCGCCCACCCGAAGCTACAAGCCTGAGGAGGTGGACGATTGGACATCGAATCGGGGTTAGGCAGTGGAGAGGATCCGGCGTGACGCTCGACGAGCTGCTCGCCCGCGAAGGCATCCGCCAGACGATCGCAGCTTACACGATGGCGGGCGATCGCCTGCGCGAGACCGATTTTCTTGCAGTGTTCACCGAGGATGCCGTGATCGAGACCGAAGGCGTGCCCGAGCGCGACGGCTTTCGGTACGAGGGGCGCGCAGCGATCGGTGAGTGGATCGGCCGCTGGCGCACGCCGCCGAGCGGTGACGAGCGGGTTCACGGCGCGACCTTCATCCGCCACCATCTCTCCACCTGTAGCATCGAGTTGACGTCGCCTGAGCAGGCCAGCGCGCGCACCTATTGGGCGGCTTGGACGGATATAGGCCCCGATCACGCCGGCTATTATCTGGATGAGTTTCGCAAGGATGGCGGCCGGTGGCTGATCCGGCACCGCCGCATCCGGCGCGATTGGCAGGCCGAAAACAGCCTCTTTCGCAATGCCGTTTCGAATGCGCGATGAGAGCAGTGGTTCTCCGCCCTGCAGGGACGTGAGACGATCAGTATCAAGAAACAAGAGAGAGGATCGGGATGGGTAGGTTGGCAGGCAAAGTGGCGATCGTCACCGGTGGCAGTCAGGGCATCGGGCTGGCGCTTGCCAAGGCTTTCGCGCGTGAAGGTGCGGCGATCGTGCTGTCGAGCCGACGCGATGACGCCATACAGGACGCGGCGCGGGAACTCACGGCGATGGGTGCTCGCGCGGTGGGTATCCGCGCCGACGTCGCATCACGCGAGGATGCCCGGCGGACCATCAGCACCGCGGTAGAGCAGTTCGGCCGGATCGATATCCTTGCCAACAACGCGCAGGCAACGCGACAGGCGAAGATCGAGGATATTACCGACGAGTCGATCGCGCTGACCTTCGGTTCAGGTCTGTTCGGAACGCTTTTCCACATGCAGGCAGCTTTCCCGTACCTCCGCGAGCGCGGAGGAACGGTGATAAACTTCGGAACGCGCCAGGGCATCTACGGCGAACCCGGAGACGGCATCTACGGGGCGAATAAAGAGGGCATCCGCGGACTATCCCGATCCGCCGCGCGGGAATGGGGACAATTCGGCATTCGCGTAAACGTGATCAATCCGGCGGCGCTCAGTCCCTCGGCGGAGAAGGCGCTCGCCGCAAACCCGGTGCGGGCACAGCAATATCTCGACGGTATCGCCTTGGGGCGCTTTGGCAGTCCCGACGACGACATTGCGCCGATCGCGGTCTTCCTCGCCAGCGATGACGGTCGGTACGTGACCGGGCAGACGATCAACGCCGACGGTGGCCAGATCATGCTCTGAGCCGTCTGTCGAGAAGAACAGCAAACATCAATTTGGGAGAGCGACATGGCCAACGAAATGCCAAGCTCGGCAGCCTTTACCGGACTATCGCGCAAGGTCATCGAGTACAGCGAACACTTTTCGGAGCTGATCGCCAAGCTGAAGGAGCGCGCGCTTACCGACGCCGATTGGCACGCGATGGAAGCCATCGTCGATGTCGACGCATGGGAGCGTCGGGGAGTATTCGCCGGCGCGAAGGCCGAGACATTCGGTTGGTCCACATACAAGTCCGTCATCACCAAATACGGTGGCGGCACCAGCTGGGAAGGCACGTTGCGCAGGATCACCGAAGTTCCCGGCCTCGTCATCCTCGAGCTCGAAGAGCGCAATGCCAGCGATCGGGGGACTGACGTCTCAAATACCGTGACGATCTACGAGTTCAGCGACGCCGGCAAGCTTCGACATCTCGATGTCTACGTCATGCCGCTGGGCTGATAGGGGAGCGACATGCACGCGGATGAACCATTGGGTGAGATCGAACGACTGGTCGCACTCCAGGCGATCCTCGATCTGAAGGCGCGCCGCGACCATGCGGTCGATCGCAAGGATTGGGCGCTTTACGCCGATCTGCACACTGACGATTACGTCGCGATGTCGATCGGGACGGAACCCATCGTCGGTGGGCGGGCGGCGGCTGCCGCTCTCGCGGTGCGGCTCGCCAATGTGACTACCGTTCATCACTGCCACACGCCGGTCATCGAGTTCCAGAACCGCAACAATGCCACCGGTGTCTGGGCGATGGAGGATAATCTGTTCTGGCGTCGCGACGGCGAGAAGCAGTGGGTCCGCGGCTTCGGCTTCTATCACGAGCGCTATGCGCGCGGAACGGACGGCCGCTGGCGCTTCAGTTTTCGCAGGCTCGAACGTACGCATGCGGAAACGTCGCCCGGCGCGTCATTGCTGGCCATGGACGGATCGGGAGAAAACATGCTGATTGGCGTGGCGTGAGTAGCCGATGTGGCTGAGGCGCCGACTTTGGGGCGCCGTGAACAGCTGGGTCACGCATGCTCGATCAAGTGCCGAACCGTAGCCGCCCATACAGCATGAAGCTCTTAAACCCGTCGCGGCCATAGGCTGGCCTCAGGCTGGCGGGGTAGGCATAGCCGCTGGCCAGCCCTCCGACCGCCAGGAACAGGTGGCTGACGAGCGGGAACTCGTGTTGGTAACCGAGCGAGAGCTTGCTGACGCCGACGATGCGGCCGGCTAACGGACCATCCTCGAAGAGCTCGTTCTCGCGCTCGTGCTCGGCGCGCGCATAGACCTCGTCCGGCCCTAGCTGGATGGCGGTTTCGGCGAGCAGGCCGGTGAGCCTTGGGCCTGGCTGCTCGTCCTTGTTGCTCCACGCGATGGTGGTAGCCCAGTTCCGCTGCGGGCCGATCGGCTTGTTCCAGGTCAGCGATGCCGTGGTCCGCTGCTCGTTCTGATCGGGTTCGAGCTGCTCGGGCGAGTGGAGGTGCCCGGTCGAGAGCTGGAACGATAGCTCGGACGTCGGGTTCCAGAAGGCCCTCACCGACCAGCTGTCGAGCCTTGGTGTCTCGATGTCCCAGCGGTGTTGGTCCGGCTCACGTCCCTTGAAGGCGCTTGCCTCGAGCTTCCAGTGGTCGGTCGAGAAGCCTGCTGTCACCACGCCGTAGGTGATGTGGGTGCTGTCGAACCAATGGTGGCCGATCGGTGCCTCCGGATCATCCATGCCGGAGGTACGGTGCATGAAGGTGGGCGGCCCTAGCGCCGGTTCGCCCGGCAGGCCAGCATAGAGCGATGCGACCCTGCCGCCGCCGAGATCGTGGCTCCAGGTGCCGGCCAGCTCCATGACGAAGTCGTGCGGATGCTGGCGGTCGATCAGCTGGGTCTTGCCGTCGGCGGTCTCGCCAGTGGCGAACAGGAGCGGGTAGCCCGACGGCCCCATCGCCGGATCCAGCGAGAGCATTGCGCGCAACCCGACGCGGTCGGCGGATGAGACGTCACGGCTCCCCATCAGCATGGCCATCGAATTGCTGAAGGTCTTCGTGTTGCCGCGGGGGCCACCCTGGTTGTCGTAGATGAGCGTCGCGAAACCTTCCGCCATCATCGACCATCCGCCGGCCCGGAACATATAGCCGCGCGAAGGCGTGCTGTCGGGCTGCCAGGATGTACCCGAACTCTCCCGCATCATCGCGTAGCGGCCGAGCATGGCCTGCATGGTCATATCTGCCATACCGCCCATACCGCTCATGCCGGCCATTGCTGGGGCTGCCGGCGCCGGGTGATTTTCGACATGTCCGCCGGGGGCAGGCGACTGCGCAGGAACGGCGGGCATCGCCATTCCCGGCATCTGTTGCGCTGCGACGGGTGTCGCGATCAGCAAAGCGAGGATGGCGCTCGTTCCGACAGGTCGCCAAGGCGTATTCAGCGGCCCGATCTCGCTAGTCCGCCACTATCCGGACCGGAAGGCCCTTTGCGGCGGGCGTCTTGCTGTCCTGATCGTGGTACCAGAGCGGCATCAGCGGGTTCATCTCGGGATAATAGGCGCCGAGGCAGCCGCGCGGAAGCAGGAAGGGGGTGACCTTCAGCCCGCCGACCCGGCGATCCACGCCGTCGTCCGCGTCGCTCGCAAGGCCGACGACCTGACCCTCCGCCAGCCCCGCACTGGCGATGTCCTCCGGGTTCATCAGCAGCACGTCGCGCGTGCCCTCGATACCGCGCAGACGGTCCGAATAGCCGTAGATGGTGGTGTTGAACTGGTCGTTCGAGCGCAGCGTCATCAGCCGCCAGCGGCCCTCTTTGTCTTCCACCCCCATCGCGTTCAGGCGCTTGGGCTCGGTGAACTGGGCCTTCTTGCTCTCGGTCTTCCAGATGCGTTCGCGAGCCGAATTGCCGCGGTAGAAGCCGCCGGGCGTGAAGACCCGTTCGTTGAAGTCGGCGAACTGATCGGGATAGGTCCACTGGATCGCGTCGCGGATCTTGGAATAGTTCGCCACCCAGGCGTCCCAGGTCACTTTCGGATTGGCGGGCAGCGTCGCCTTGGCGATGCCGGCGACGATCGCCACCTCGGACAGGAGGTGCTTGCTGGCAGGCTTGTTCTTGCCGACCGAGCCGTGGATGCAGCTGAGGCTATCCTCCATCGTCACAGCCTGATTGCCGCTCTCCTGCTTGTCCGTCTCGGACCGGCCGAGGCAGGGGAGGAGGTAGGCGACCTCGCCATTCAGCAGGTGGCTGCGGTTGAGCTTTGTCGCGATCTGGACGGTGAGGCGCATCGTCGGCCAGGCCGCTTCCATCTGATCGCGCTCGGGGATAGCGCGGATGAAGTTGCCGCCAAGCCCGATGAATGCCTTCACCTCGCCTGCCAGCAGCTTCTCGCAGACCTTGACCGTGTTCATGCCCTCGTCGCGCGGCGGCTCGAACCCGAACTGCTCGGCGAACTTGTCGAGCGGCACGAGCGCAGGCTTCTCCGATATGCCGACGGTGCGCTGGCCCTGCACGTTGGAGTGGCCGCGCACCGGCGAGATGCCCGCACCCTCACGGCCGATGTTGCCCTTGAGCAGCATCAGGTTGGTCAGCATCGCCAGTGTATCGGCGCCGTGGAATTGCTGGGTGAGCCCCATGCCGTACATCGCGATCGAGCGGTGCGCGCCGATGTAGACGTCCGTCGCCTGCTCGAGATCGTCGCGCGCGAGCCCGCTTTCGCGCACGATCTCGTCCCAGCCGATTGCAGCGATCTTGGCCTTGAGCGCTTCGAAGCCGGTCGTGTGCTGTTCGATGAAGTCGACGTCGATGACATGGATCTTCTGCTCTGCCCAGCGTGTCTCCTCGACTGCCAGGACATGCTTGATCATGCCGCAGATGGCGGCCATGTCGCCGCCCGTCTTCACCTGCAGATAAAGGCTGGAGATCTGCGTGCGGCTGCCGGTGAGCATCTCCACCGGGCTTTGCGGGTTGGTGAACTGCTCCAGCCCCTTCTCGCGGATCGGGTTGAAGGTCACGATCTTGCAGCCGCGCTTCACCGCCTCCTGAAGCGGATGGAGGAGGCGCGGGCTGTTGGTCCCCGGGTTCTGGCCGAAGAAGAATATCGCGTCGCACAGCTCGAAATCGGAAAGCACGCAGGTGCCGACCGGCGAACCGATCACCTTCTTCAGCGCCACCGACGTTGTCTCGTGGCACATGTTGGAGCTGTCGGGCAGGTTGTTGTGGCCGTACAGCCTCGCGAACAGCGCGTAGAGGTAGGACGTCTCAAGGCTTGCCCGGCCCGACGCGTAGAAGACGGTGCTGCCTGGATCGAGCGCCTTCAGCTCTGCGCCGATGGCGGCGAAGGCCTCGTCCCAACTGCAAGGCACATATTTGTCGCTGGCGTGATCGAAGCGCAGCGGATGGGTAAGGCGGCCCTGCTGCTCCAGATCATAGTCGCGCCACGTGCGCAGTTCGGTTGCGGTATGCTCCGCGAAGAAGTCGGGTATGCAGCGCCGCGTGGTCAACTCCCAAAGCGTCGCCTTCGCGCCGTTCTCGCAGAACTCGAACGTGTGCGGCTTGGCGGGTTTGCCCCAGGCGCAGGACACGCACATGAAGCCGCCGGGCTTGTTCTGCCGCTGGAGGGTTCGCAGCGCACCCGGTGTCGGCCGTTCGGCCTTGGCGACGAGCGCAATGCCGCGAACCGATCCCCAGCCGCCCTCAGGGCCGTCGTAGACCGTGTCCTTTTCCTCGGCCATCACGCACTCCCTTGAAACTGACGTAACGTGGTACGCGACTGCGCCGCCCACCGACGTAGCCTACAGAACGCACAGCGCGTCTTCGGGTGCAATGCTTATCCGAAGCCAAGACAATGACTTCTGCAAGAACCGGCCGAGTAGCTTGGCACCCGGTCGCCTGCCGACCATATGGGGCGCCATGGCCGACAACGATTCCACCTTCGAAGCATTCCGCGCCTGGCAGGGCGACAGGCTGGCGCTGGCCACCGTCGTCTCGACCTGGGGTTCGGCACCGCGGCCGCGCGGCAGCCACATGCTGGTTCATGCGGATGGCCGAATGGAAGGATCGGTGTCGGGCGGATGCGTGGAAGGAGAAGTGTTGGCGCTCGCCGCCGAGGTAATCGAAACCGGCCGCTCGGAAAGGCGCAGCTACGGTGTGGCCGACGGCGCGGCCTGGGAGGTCGGGCTGCCCTGCGGCGGCACGATCGAGGTGCTGGTCCAGCCGGTCGCCGAGCAGGGTTTCCCGCCGGCCTTGTTCCGCACGATCGACGAGCACCGGGAGGATGGGCACGGCGTCACCGTCTTCACCGACCTCGCGACCGGGCGCAGCGGCCTCGATCCGATCGACGGCGAGCAGGTGTTCGCAAACCAGTATTCGGCACCACGCCAGCTTCTAATCGTCGGCGCCGTCCAGATCGCGCAGTCGCTCGCGCGGATTGCCGCCACGCTCGGCATTCGCACCGCGGTGATCGACCCGCGCGCGCGCTTTTTGACCGAAGAGCGCTTCCCCGGCGTGACCCTGGACGATAGATGGCCGGACGAGGCCGTCGCATCCTACCGGCCGGGCCGATCAACCGCCGTCATAACGCTGAGCCACGATCCGAAGATCGATGATCCTGCGTTGCTGGCGGCGCTTGCCGCACCGACCGGCTATGTTGCAGCGCTCGGCTCGCGGCGGAGCCAGGCGGCGCGGCTCGAGCGGTTGGCGGCGCATGGCGTGTCGGCTATCGACCTCGCTCGCATCGAAGGACCTGCCGGGATCGATATCGGCGCGATCGGCGCGGCGGAGATCGCGCTGTCGGTGGCGGCCGGCATGATCCAGGCGCTCCATGATCGCCGCTGAGGCGGTTGCAGTCGTCCTGCTTGCGGCGGGGCAGTCACGCCGCTTCGGCACGCGCGACAAGCTGGCCGAGCCGCTGAACGGGCTTCCTTTGGGGCTTCACGCAGCGCGGACACTTAGCATGCTGCCGTTCGCCAGCAGGCTTGCCGTGACGGGTCGGGAGGCGCCGGACTTCGCCTCGTACGGGTTCAAAACCGTGATCAATCCCGATCCGGCGGCAGGGCAGGCTGGCTCTCTTCGTCTGGGGCTTGCAGAGGCGCGTCGTGGCCGGTCCGAGGCGGTGCTGATCGCGCTTGCCGACATGCCGTTCGTGTCGGCCAGGCACTTGGAGGCCCTGCTGAGCCGGTTCGACCAGGATCATCTCGTGGTCGGATCGTCCTTCGGCGAGACTGCGTGCCCGCCAGTCCTCTTCGACGCTTCCCACTTCGAAGCGCTCGAAGCACTCGCCGGCGACCAAGGTGCCAGAACGCTCCTTCGTGGCGCCACCCTGATTGCGGCGTCGGCTTTGGAACTCGCCGACGTGGACACAGTCGACGATCTTGCTTCGTTGCAGCGCCCCGCCGGCTGAGACCAGCTACAGCAGCTTGTCGAGCGTGATCGGCAGGTCGCGGATGCGCTTGCCCGTCGCGTTGTAGACCGCGTTTGCCACCGCCGCGCCGACGCCGGTGATGCCGATCTCGCCGATGCCGTGCGCACCCATCGGCGCGTGAGGATCGGGGATGTCGGTCCAGATTACGTCGATCACGGGCACGTCCATCTGCACCGGCACATGATATTCGGCGAGGCTCGGGTTCATGATGCGGCCGGTGCGCTCGTCGAACTGGGTCTCCTCCATCAGCGCGAGGCCCAAGCCCATGATGATGCCGCCGCGAAACTGACTCAGCGCGGTCTTCGCGTTCAGGATCTTGCCGCAATCGAATGAGCCGAGGAAGCGGCTGACCCGCACCTCGCCGGTCACCGCATTGACCCGCACCTCGCAGAACATCGCGCCATGCGAATGCATCGACCAGTGCTGCGTCTCCATCGGCGCCGACGCCGCGGCTTCGACGCTGATCTCGTCACGCTGCGCACGCGAGAGGATCGAGACGTAGCTCTCGCACCGCGCCGGATCGTCAAGCTTGCACAGGCCGCCATCATGCCCGCCGACCTCGTCCGGCTTCAGCCCGGCGAGCGGCGAGTCGTTGCCCGCCATCTTGAGCAACTCGGCGAACAGTTCATGCTGAGCCGCGATCACCGAGGCTCCGATCGAGGCGGTCTGTTGCGAGCCACCCGCCAGCACCGTGCCCGGCATTCGCGAGTCACCGTAGAGGAATGTCACCTGATCCATCGGCAGGCCAAGCCGCTCGGCGGTCACCATCGTATGCGTGGTGGCGGTGCCCATGCCCATTTCGTGCGCGGCGATCTCGACGGTGAGCTGGCCCTGGCGGGTAAGCGTCATCCGCGCCTGCCCGCCAGGCATGCGGTAATAGGGGTAGGTCGCGGTCGCACAGCCCATGCCCACCAGCCACTCGCCCTCGCGGTGAGTCCCGGGCTTTGTGCGGCGCTTGCTCCAGCCGAAGCGTTCGGCGCCGGCGCGATAGGCCTCGACGATGTTCCGCGAGGAGAAGGCAGTGCCGGTGGTCGGGTCCTTATCGGGCTCGTTGCGGATGCGCAGATCGATCGGATCCATGCCGAGCGCGATCGCCAGTTCGTCCACGGCGCTTTCCAGCGCGAATGTGCCGACCGACTCGCCCGGCGCGCGCATGAAGGTGTTGGCGACCATGTCGAGTTCGGCCGCCTCGACATCGAGGAGGAAGCTGCCCGCCGCGTAGGCCGACTTGGCCGGCAGGATGAACGGCTCCGGCATGTTGTTGTGGCCGTTCATCGCCACCGTTCCAGTGTGGATCAGCGCATCGAAGCGACCATCGGCCTGCGCCCCGATGGCGACGCGCTGCTCGGTCAGCGTGCGACCGCCGATGATGCGGTAGACGCCTTCGCGTGACAGCATGATCCGCACCGGGCGGCCGGCGACCTTCGAGGCGGCGGCGGCCAGGATCTGGTGCCACCACAGCGTTTTGCTGCCGAAGCCTCCGCCCACATAAGGGGAGGTGACGTGGACCTGCTCCTCCTCGATCCCGAAGATCTGGGAGAGCGTCCAGGCATGATGGGCCACCGCCTGCGAAGCGTCGTGGACGATCAACTCGTCGCCGTCCCACATCAGCGTCGCCGCGTGCAGTTCGATCGGATTATGGCTGTGGCGAGGCGTATGATAGGTCACGTCTACTGAATGGGGCGCGGCGGCAAGAGCGGCCTCGGCATCACCGATCTCGACATGGAGCGGCTCGCCCTGGAAGCTGGCCGGCTTGGCGTTCGGCTTCGCATCTCCAAACGCGGTGACTGCGGGCTCGGTGTCATAGGTCACCGCGATCAGCGTCTTTGCGTGATCGGCCTGCTCTTGAGTCTCGGCCAAGATGACGGCGATCGGCTGACCGTTCCAGCCGATGCGATCGTCCTGCATGATCGGGCGATCGTCCGGCCCCGCCGCCTTGGCCTGCGTCATGAAGGGTGGCGGCGCCTTCATCTTGGGCGCGTTGCGGTACGTCATCACCAGCACGACGCCCGGCGCAGTCTCGGCGGCTGTCGTATCAAGCGTCGCGATCCGCCCCTTCGGGATCGTGCTGTAGGCCAGTGCGGCATAGACCATGCCCTCGAGCCGGAACTCGGCGGCGAAGCGTGCGGCGCCACGAACCTTGAGCGGCCCGTCAAGCCGCGAAACCTGCGTTCCGAGCAGGCCATGCTTGTGCTGGATCAGCGGATCGGGGACGCCGCCCGGCACCCAGCGATCCGGCGCCAGCTCGACAGCCTTCTTCGTCGCCTTCTGGTAGATCCCTTGGGCGATTTGGGTTGCGCCGTCGATGATGCTCATGCCTGCGCTCCGGTAAGCTCGCCGAGCGTGGCGACGATCGCCCGCTTGGCCAATTCTATCTTGAAGGCGTTGCCGCTGAGCGGCGCCGCATCTGCGAGCTCGATGTCCGCAGCGGCAAGGAAAGCGGCAGCGCTGGCGACCTGACCGCGCAGGCATTCCTCGGCTTTCCAGGCGCGCCAGGGCTTGTGCGCAACGCCGCCCAGCGCCAGCCGCACGTCCTTGATGGTGCCGTCTTCGAGATCGACCGCCGCGGCGACCGAGATCAGCGCGAAGGCATAGCTCGCCCGGTCCCGCACCTTGCGGTAGGTGGAAAGCGTGGCGAACGGCATCGCCGGCAACTCCACCGCAACAATCAATTCCTCAGGCCACAATTCCGTCTCGATCTCGGGATGGCCGCCGGGGAGGCGATGGAGATCGACGATCGGCATCGTCCGCTCGCCATCCGGCCCGGCCAGATGGACCTGCGCGTCCAGCGCCGCCAGCGCCACGCACATGTCCGACGGGTGGGTCGCGACACAGGCCGGCGAAGCGCCGAGGATCGCGTGGATGCGGTTGAAGCCGTCGATCGCGTCGCAGCCGGCGCCGGGCTCGCGCTTGTTGCAGCGGGCCGCGTCGTCGTAGAAATAGCTGCAGCGGGTGCGCTGGAGGATGTTGCCGCCGACCGTCGCCATGTTGCGGATCTGCCCGCTGGCGCCGGCCAGGATCGCGCGCGACAGCATTGGATATCGTGCCCGGATCGTCCGGTCTGCAGCCAGCGCGGTGTTGGTCGCGGCAGCGCCGATCAGTACCGAACCGTCCTCGCGCGTCTCGATCGAGTGCGACAATCCAGTCACGTCCACCAGCGCGGCCGGCCGCTCGATCGTCTCACGCATCAGGTCGACGAGGTTGGTGCCGCCGCCAAGATATTTCGTGTGCGGCCCCGCGCCTGCCAGCCGGATCGCCGCGGGTGCATCCTCCGCACGGGCGTAGCTGAACGGGGTCACGCCGCTTCCTCCTGCAAGGCGGTTTGCGCGAACGTCTCGGCAATCGCGTCGACGATGCCATTGTAGGCGCCGCAGCGGCAGAGATTGCCGCTCATCCGCTCGCGCAGTTCGTCATGATCGAGCGTGATCGTCTCCGCGGTCAGGTCGCTGGTGACGTGGCTCGGAACGCCGCGCGCGATCTCGTCCGCCATCGCGATCGCGGAGCAGAGCTGGCCGGGCGTGCAATAGCCGCACTGGAAGCCGTCATGCTCGATGAAGGCGCGCTGAAGCGGATGCAGCCGATCGACGGCACCTAGACCCTCGACCGTCGTGATCGAGCGGCCCTGATATTGAACGGCCAAGGCGAGGCAGGAATTGATCCGCTCGCCGTCGACGAGGATGGTGCATGCCCCGCACGCACCCTGATTGCAGCCTTTCTTGCTGCCCATGAGCCCAAGATCCTCGCGCAGCAGGTCGAGCAGGGAGGTGCGCAGATCGACATCGACCTCGACCGCCTGCTGATTGATCGTGAACTGCATCGGGGCACCTCGATTGATGATGTACATGAGCCCCAACGCGCGGATCGTCGCGGGGGTTCGCGGAACATCTGTCGGTGACGAAGATGGCCCAGCAGCTCTCGCCCCCGTTAGGCGCCCGTCACCAGCTGTTCGAACCGTCCGTAGCCACCCTGGAAGAAAAGCAGCGGCGCGTGCGGCTTCTCGACGTCGAGCGCATGCACCTCGCCCAGCACGATGAAGTGATCGCCCGCTTCGTGAACGGCATGCAGGGTGCAGTCGATCCAGGCCACGACATCATCGAGGATGGGAACGCCCTTGTCAGAAAGGCGATAATCTATGCCGGCGAACTTGTCGTCGGCTCTCGACGAGAAAGCGCGGCACAGCTGTTCCTGATGCGCCGCCAGCACGTTGACGCAGAAGTGGCCGGCCGCCTCGATCTTCGGCCAGGTGCTCGATGATCGATCCGGGAAGAAGGCGACGAGCGGTGGATCGAGCGAGACGGAAGTGAAGGATCCCACCGCCATGCCAGCCGGGCGGCCGTCCGCCTGCATCGCCGTGATCACGCAGACGCCGGTCGGGTAATGCCCCAGAACACGCCGGAAGACCTTGGGATCGGAAGAAGACGTCATCGCTGCTGTTCCATCGGCCGATCTAGCTCGTGCGTGCGGCGCATCGCAAGCGTCACGAGACATGCATGTGCTTGATCCCGCTGCTTCGGGATGCGAGATGGCGGTGATGCAACCTCATACGCGCGCCATGATCGCGGCATCTGCTCACGCCGTCCTGGTCGGCAGGAAGGTCGCGGGCCTCTACGATCATGCGGCGGGCCTGCATCGGCGGATCGCAGCGGAAAGCCGCGACGGCCGACTGCAGGGCGTCGATGGTGATCGCTCGACGATCTTCGGCGGGGCGTTGCCGGACCTCTATGACGACGGCGACAAGGCGTACATCACGATGGAAGTCGATGGCATGTCGGCCCGCGGCTACGATCGCGGATCGGGAAGCTTCTACTCGGCCGAGGTCAGCGACCGTGTCGTCCAGATCTTCGACCATGCCGAGCAGGCCTGGTTCGCCTACGACGTTCAGACCGCTTGAGGCCGAGCAGATGGTCGCTTAGTTGATGACGGGCCGAGCGCGCGAGGGATAGGCAAGTCCGCTGCTAGTGCCGGTGCGGTCGTCCGATCGGGTCACGAGATCACCGAGCAACGCCAGCGCCGCGGCGCGTACCGCAGGGTAGGGCGCCTGAGAATCGAGATCGACGATGCGAGCGTCGTTGAAGCGGAGCGTGGGGGTCACCGCAACCTTGGCGCGAAGGGACTCGAGCTTGTGCTCGGGCTTGCGCGCATAGGCGGTGTCGACATCCACATTGAGCCGGATCACGAGATCGGGCCGGAAGCTTGCCATCCAGGTGTACATCCGTCGCTCGCGCGCGGCGAGCCACGCAATCAGCCAGTTGTCGGTTCCGGCGGCCGACAAACCGGGGCCATCATAAAAGCCCGGCACCTCGGTCTGCGGATAGCGATCGGTAATGATCAGGGTGCCCGCGCGGCGCAGATCGAGCATCCGGCAGAAGCGCCGCATGCGGATGATCGAGAAGATGTAGACGACGAGCGCAGTCATCAAACCAGGGATGCGATCGCCCTTCGTACGCGTCTTCTTCGCCTTCCGGGCGAGCAGCCGCTCGATCGCGGGCCCGCACAGCGGCAACTGCTTGATCCGCTCGCCGATCGCGCCTGAGCCGAGACCGAGATACGCCAGCGCCACCGCTCGCGCCGAACGGACG
>CAXTBZ010000007.1:0-18494 GCA_964242855.1 uncultured Sphingomonadaceae bacterium | reverse complement strand
AGACTTGCCCGATCCGTCGCAGCCGACGATCGCCACCAGCGGAGATAAATCCATCGTGGCGCGGTACCGTCGAAAATAGGGCTGGTGGAATATGGCGTAGGCAAGCACCAGGAAGGCGGCGAACAAACCACCCGTCCGTGCTGCCGACCACTCGCTCCTCAGAAGCAGTTCGACACCGGCAGTGAGCACCGCAGCAGCGCAGGCAAGCACAACGAGTTCATGATTGCGGCGCAAGCCACGGGCGGCGTCGATCGCGGCGCGCATCAACTCCTGTGCAAACATCATCTTCCCCGAAGAGGCAGCGCCGTTCCGGCGTCATCCCGATGTAAGATTTCTGCCATGTTTTAGCAATGAGCCTGTAATCTTAACGACCCGTCACCGCAGCGATATTGTCACAGGCGATCGCAAGCCTCGGCAAACTGGACATTTTGCAGCCGATCGTTCAGGCGATGGTGAACCCGAGATCTACCTTGGGACGGGACAAGAGGTTCGGTTTGGGTCCGCTTATCGCCATCGTCGGCTCCGACGGCTCGGGCAAGTCGACGGTCGGAGAGGCTCTGCTGGCGTGGATGTCCGCCAAGCGCCCCGCGATCATCTGCCACCTCGGCAAACAGTCGGGCAACCTCGGCCGCGCAGCCACGCGGCTTCCCCTGGTCGGCAGCCGCATGGGCAAGACGATCGATAGCAAGGTCAAGGAGGCCGGCAGCAAGAAGGGGCCGAGCCTGATCGCCACGCTTACCATCTACGCCTTCGCGATCCGCCGGATACGGCGTTTCCGAAGGATGCTGGCGGAGCGGCAGAAGGGCACCGCGATCATCGCCGATCGCTTCCCGCAGCTCGATGTGCCGGATGGGCTCGACGGCCCCGGCTTCGCCAAGGTGCGGCACGATAGCGGCCTTGCGGGGCGCCTCGCCGCGCGCGAGCTCAGGCAGTTCGAGTGGATGACAAGCTTCGCTCCCGATCTCGTCATCCGCCTCAACGTCGATGTCGCGACGGCGGTGGCGCGCAAACCGGATCATGTGCCAGCCGCATTGGCTAAAAAGATCGCCAGGATTTCCGAACTGAAATTCGGGAGCAGCACGCCCATCGTTGATATCGACGCGACCCAGCCGCTCGCGCTGGTCGTGGCGCAGGCCAAGGATGCGGTGGCGAAGGTATTGAAGTGACGCTTGAACTTTCGGTCGATGCGGATTGCACGCTCGGCCTTCGCGAACTCGATGCGGAGCATTTTACCGAGGCGCAATGCGATGCGCTGTTCGCCGCGATCCTCATCGATGATGACGTCGATGATGACGCGCAACTGCCGGCCACGATCCAGCTCGATTACTCGCGTGACGAGCTCGCCTCCTGCTTCCGCTTATGCCGCCAGCTCTGGTACGCGGGCTTGGATCGCGCGACGCTGATCGATCTCTCCGCCAAGCTGATCAGTGATCGCGATCTCGGTGCCGCCGATCGCGTGCGGTTCAAGCATATTCGAGCCAAGTTCAAGCATTTCCGTTACGCATTCGCCTTGTGCGGGGAGGCGCATCGCTATCCGCGCATGCTCGATCGCATCACCATCACCATGGGGCACCTGCAGGACGCCTACCGGATCGGCCGCCGCGCTGTGGTGCTGCGCGAAGCGTTGCTGTTCCGGCTGCTCCTTTCGCGTCTGCCGCTGCGCTTGCTGTACCGGGAGGCGGCCCGGCTCCAGCTCACCACGTCGGCATCGTTCCGCACGATGCTGGAGCGCGACGTGGCGGCACTCGCAGGCATCCTGACCGGCGACGCGGTCACCGGTCACCATTTTCATGTCACGCGGAAGGTCATTGGCCGGCAGGTGTCGTTCTGGAACACGCTGCAGACGATCGCGCCGTCGACGGAGCGCTTCGACATGACGCGAACGCTCAGCGCCATCAACGGGCTGATGGGTGACATGCACGATAGGCTGGTCGAGCAGCGTGGCGACGATCCGGCGTCCTATGGCCGCAGCTTCGTGCTTCCGGACGAGATCAGGGATCGGATCGCGGCGCTCCTTGGCGTGTATCGTGCTGCCTGCCAGCGCTAGACGCGGTGTTCGAGTGCGGTGCGGGTCTGGCGCACCCAGTTCTGTCGTCCGCGCAGGAAGGCGATCCAGCCGTAGATCGCCCCCACATGGCGGAGCAGCTGGAAGCTGAACGGTTCCGCCACGGCGGCAGCGAACGCCGGCCCGAAGCGCAGGCCTTCGCGCTGTCCCGTCCAGCGCTTGTAGATGCCGAGCGACCAGAAGTGGAAGCTGAGATCGATGACGATCTTGGTGACCATCACCGCCAGGATCGGCAGCGCGAGCGTGAAGCGGCCGCTCGCCACCAGCACGACGAGGATCGCAAAGGCGGCGAGGCCATAGATCGGCTGGAGCGTATCGAGCGCCTTTACCGGCAGCATCCGCGTGCCGAGCCGGCCGTACTTCGCATTGCCGACCATGTCGCGGTTCCAGTGCTGGGTCTGAAGGAAGCCGCCGAACCAGCGCTGGCGTTGGGCCAGGAAGCCGCGGATCGTGGCCGGCGCATCGGTCCGCGCCAGCGCATCGCCGATCACGCGCACCCGCCAGTCCAGCCCGGTGTCAGCCGCATAGCGGTGGAGACGGTGGATCAGCTCGTAATCCTCGACCATGCAATCCGGATCGAAGCCGCCGACGGTGAGCACCGCCTCGCGCCGGAACGCCGCGAACGCGCCGGAGACGAGCAGCAGGCTGTCCTGGCGCATCCAGGCGTCGCGCGAGAGGAAATTGCGGACATATTCGTAGGATTGGAACCACTCGAAAAGGCGGGCGCGCAGGCTTGGCCCGCAGATCGGCACGAGCACGCCTGTCGCCGCCACCAGTTCGGGCTCGGCGGCAAAGGAAACGCGCATCGCCGCAATCGCGCCGGGCTCGAGCAGGGTGTCGGCATCGACGGTGAGGACGACGTCGCTTTCAATCTGCTGGATCGCCACGTTGAGCGCGCTCGCTTTGCCGCGGCGCGGCAGCCGCAGCCATTGCAGCAGCGTGCCGCCGATCTTAGCCGATGCAATGTCGCCGAGCGTCGGCATCGCCAGCCCGTAGCCGAGCGCCATCGCCGCCGGCGTCGCGTCGGTCGATCCGTCATCTGCGATCAGGATCACGTCGGGCGCGCGGTCCTGCGCCAGCAACCGGTCGATGGTAAGGCGGATGACCGTCGCCTCGTTGTAGGCAGCGACGATCACGCCGAAGCTCGGGTCGGGTAGGGCGATCGCGACCACTGTCGGTGCGCCGGTCAGGTCACGGATCTGCCACGCCGTGAAGACCAGGAGCACGGTATCGTAGAGGATATACACGATGCCGACCGACCAGGCGGCGATCCCGTGGCGGACGAAGGCCTGCGCGACCAGCGCCAGGAACAGGATCGGCGCGGCAAGCCCGATCACCCGGCTTGCGATCGGGATCGGCCGGGGGGTCAGGCGCGGCGATTGCGCGACGAAGCGGCGGGACAATGAAGCCATGGCGACGCCCCGTACCCGTCCAAGCCTGAACGCGCTATTGCGAACCGGAGGTGGGCACGGCAGGTTCGTCTTGTGTCCCTCAGCGAGGCCGAGCAATGATCAGGAAATATAGCGGCGTCGCGATCGCCTTCCACTGGCTGGTGGCGGCCGGCATTGTCGCCAATGTGACGCTTGCGTGGGTTTGGCCGCATCTCGCCGACGCGAGCGTCCGTCCGGCGATCGATACGCACAAGTCGATCGGCATCACCATCCTGGGGCTGGCGATCCTGCGCCTGCTGTGGCGGCTCACCCACCGGCCTCCGCCCTTGCCGAGCGCGTATCAGCGCTGGGAGATCGGCTTGTCGCACGCAACCCACTGGCTGCTCTATCTGCTGATCTTCGCGATGCCGCTCAGCGGCTGGATCATGGATTCGGCGTACAAGGATGCCGCCACCCACCCGATGTTCCTGTTCGGCCTGTTCCAGTGGCCGCGTATCGGCTTCATCATGACGCTCGATCCAGCGACGCGGAACCAAGTCCATGATCTGTTCGGCGCGATGCACGTCTGGTTCTCCTACGTGCTCTACGGCCTCGTCGCGCTCCACATCGGCGGCGCGCTGAAGCATCAGTTGATCGACGGCGAACGCGAACTGCAGCGCATGCTGCCGGGCACCTGAGTTCAGGCCGGCGGGAGGGGGCAGATGGAGACGATCGGGCGCGATCTGCGCGAGATGACGCGCACACCGCTCGCGCCGGCGCATGTCGACGCACTCCGCGCCGCCGGAACAGAGGTGGAGTATCCCGCCGGCACCTTCATCGCGCGTCCGGGTGAGCCCATCGATCGCTTTGTCTACGTCGAGGATGGCGAGATCGAGATCGTCAATCCGTTCACTGACGAACGGATGCTCGCCTCCACGCTCGGACCGGCGCAGTTCATGGGCGAGATCGCGTTCCTCGATGGCGGCAACTGGTCGATGGCGATGCGCGCCGCGCGCGACACCCGGGTGATCGAGGTGCCGCGGGTCGAGATGCTGCGGCTGATGTCGCAGGTGCCCGAGATGTCGGACATCGTCATCACCGTGCTGTCCGCGCGCCGCCGCCGCCAGCTCGATGCGCGCGACGGCAGTCTGGTGCTGATCGGGGAGGACGAGGATCGCGCCGTGCGGCGGATCGCGGATTTCGCCAACCGCAATCGGCTACCCTATACCTCGCTCGCGATCGGCAGCGCGGAGGCGCAGGCGACAGCGCTGAGCTGTGCGATCGAAGGCGGTGGCGCGGCGGTGGTCTTCGGCCGCGAAGTTGTCGCCGATCCCACGCCCGAAACGATCGCGCGCTTGCTCGGCCTCAATCGCGATCTGGTCGATGACGAGGCGTTCGACGTGATCATCGTCGGCGGCGGGCCGGCCGGGGTTGCGGCCGGTGTCTATGCGGGCGCCGAGGGCCTGCGCGCGCTGGTGGTCGAGGACATCGCGATTGGCGGCCAGGCCGGCACGTCCAGCCGGATCGAGAACTATATGGGCTTTCCGACCGGAATCTCGGGAGCGGACCTCGTCTGGCGTGGCGAGATCCAGGCAATGAAGTTCGGCACCCGCTTCGCCATGCCGCGCCGGGTGACGCGGCTCGACGTCCTCGAAGACGACGATTTCTGCGCCACCTTCGACAATGGCCAGCGGGTCCGCGCCCGCGCCGTGGTGGTGGCCACCGGCGTGCAGTACCGGCGCCTGCCGATCGACCGCCTCGCCGATTTCGAAGGCGCCGGCGTCTATTATGCCGCGACCGAAAACGAGGCGCGCTACTGCAAGGGATCGGAGACGGTGGTGATCGGCGGCGGCAATTCGGCCGGTCAGGCGGCGATGTACCTCAGCCGATCGGCTACCCATGTCCGCCTGCTGGTGCGCGGCAGTTCGCTCGCCGCCTCGATGTCGAGCTATTTGTCGAGCCGGCTTGAGGCGGACCCTGCGATCAGCATCGAATATGGCGCGGAGGTGAGCGCGCTCCACGGAGCAGACACGCTCGAAGCAGTAACGATCCGGACCATCGATGGCGGCGAGACGCGCACGCTCGATAGCTGCGCATTGTTCGTCATGGTCGGCGCCGCGCCCAACACGCACTGGCTGTCGGGAATGGTCGATCTCGACGACAAGGGTTTCGTGCTCACCGGCGCGGACGTCGGTCAAACCTCGCCTTACGCGACCTCGCACCCAGGCATCTTCGCGGTCGGCGACGTGCGCGCCGGTTCGGTCAAGCGTGTCGCGTCGTCGGTGGGCGAGGGGTCTGTCGTCATCTCGCGCGTGTGGGATCACCTCAATCCGTAGCGATAGCCGATCGCTTCGTGAAACCAGTGGCTTGCGCGCAGTAACCCCGTCGCTACCATGATGATCAAACAGGGGAGTTGCGATGCAGGAGTCCGGCCCGAAGCGGATCACGCTGGTGATCCTGCTGTTCTCCGCCATCGCCGGCATCGGCTTCTGGTATCTCACCTATGAAGGCGCGAAGACGGTCACCCGCAAGGTGGCGCACAAGATCGATCACCTTCCCCATGGTCCGCTCCCGAGTCGCGCGGTGATCCCGGCCGAGCCGATCGCCCCGCCCGCCACCGGCAACTCGGCCCCTCACTGATACACCAGCGTGCCGATCAGCACGTTGCCGCCGCTCATCCGCGCGTTGCTCTCGTCGAAGATGGTGACGAGCTTGCCGCTCGCCGTCGGGCCGAACACGCGCAGGGCACCGACGGCACCCGACGCGGTCAGCGTCTCGGGGATGCTGATCTGGTCCCAGGCGAGGCCGTCCGCGCTCGCCATGATCCCGGCGGTGTAGCTGCCCGCGGCGACATAGTTTCCGCCGTTCAGGTTGCCGGTGAGGAACGTGGCCGCCGTGCCCCTGGTGCTCATCCCGTTGACGCCACCCGACGCGCCGAGCAGCAGTTCGGCGGCGCCATATTGCCGGTAGCCGGTCTTGCGCAGCACGAAGGGGGCGATCGGCGAGCTCACGTCCGGCGTGAAGGTCAGCGCGCTCGGGCTGATCGACATGGCGATGAACTGGCCGTGATAGCCCGATGCGTTCGCCCAGTTCTGGAAGGATGCAAGCTTGGTCCAGGTGGTGCCGCGATCGTCCGAATAGACGACTTCGCTGTTGCCGTTGCCGGCGATGTTCTTGCCGTCGCCATTGTCGTCGCCGTAGAGGACGTACAGCCGATCCCAGCTCTCGTCATAGGCGACGCCGTGGACGTGCATCGTGGCGGGGTAGGGGAAGCCCTGCGCGGTGCCATAGTCCCGCAGGTCGCACACGGTGGCGAAGGTCACGCCGAAATCCTGGCTGAGGAACACACGGGTGGCGCGCGTCGCGTCGGCGGTGGCGTTGGCGGAGCCGCCGGTGGTCTGTGCTCCCGCTTCGGCGACGATCATCACGCCGTTGCTGCCGTTGCCGAACTGGTGGCCGCTATAGTTCGGCTGGAAGCTGCCGCCGACCGAGGTCAGCACCTTGGCGAAGGTGGCGGTGCTGTGCCCGGCCGCCCAGCCGGTCGATCGGTACAGGTAGCAGCAGGGTGTGTTGTTGGTGAGGAAGCTCACCATGATCTCGCCATTGGCGAGCTCGGTCACGCCGGTGATCCCGGTGTTCGACGTGCTGACCCCGATCGTCGCGTCGGTGGTCCAGGTCGCCGATGCACCCAGGTCCGCGTAGTTGGTCGACTCCTGCAGCTGCTGCTTGTTTGCCGGATTTCGCCGGTAGAAGGTGGTGCCGTCCCTGGAGAGCAGCAGCGGCGGCGATGCATCGCTGATCCAGCTCTGGCCGGTGATGGTGTGGCGTTTGTAGGGCGATGCGGTGATCGCGCGCTTGCCCGAAGCCGCCGCCGGCAGGCTCGCACCGGGGCCGGCGAATTCGGCGTAGACCTGCAGCGCGAGATTGGCGGGAACGCTGCCCGCTGCATCGTTGGACTGCGCCAGGTAGATCGTCTGCCCGGCGGTGTCGTAATATTCCTCGCCCGGCGCCAGCGTGGCGACCAGCGTGCCGACGGCGCTGGTATCGATCGCCGAGTTCAGCGTGCCGGGCTTGGTCATGAGCCGGATGCTGCCCGGCGATCCTACCGGGTTGCGGACGATCAGGTTCTGCCGGTCGGTCGTGGCCCACGCCACCACCGTCTGATTGGACCCGCCGCTCGCCGTGGTGATCGCAGGCGTCGTGTAGGCGTTGCGGATGGTGAGGTCTGCGCCGCCTGCGGCGTGACGATCGAGCAGCGCGGCGCGCCACGGTGCTGCCGGTGCGGTTGTGGCGGCGCTCGACAGCAGCGCGATGGCGGCGCTCAAGAGAAAGCGCTTCACCTCAGTTCGCCAGGATTTCGGCGGCAATCGTGATCGTCTTGCCCCCATGGGGGACGATCGCGCTGCGTGCCTCGAGTTCGGCGTAGATCGTCGAGCTGCCCGGCGCGCAGACGAAATCGATCTCGTTGCCGACGAGCGGCGTGCCGCCGATGCCTTTGCTCGCGTCGCTGAAGCTGCGATCGACAGTGACGTCAAATGCACCCAGATAGTCGCTCTCGTTGGTCAGCCATGCCGCATGATCGCCGTTTGCGAACACGGGTGCGTCGCGGTGGAAGTGAACGCGGACGGTTCCGCCGACGAACGCGCTGTCGGTCGTCTTCAGCCGCACGCGCCGGATCATGCCCGATCCGCCGGCGACACGGCAAGCCGGGAACGCGAGCGGCGTGACGGCGGCGGCGCTGGCGGCGTTGGCGATCAGCTGGCCCGAAGCATAAGCGGTGACGCTTGCCGTGGTGGTGAGGCTCGCCGATGCGATCAGCGTGCGGCCGCTGTCGACCGGAAGCGGCGTCGTGGTGGTCACCGGGGGGAACGCCGATCCGGCCGCGCCGTACCCGACCGCCGGCCCCGGCACGAATCCGTCATGGATCTTCACCGGCTCGGCAGAGAGCGGCGACGCTAGCGCCCCGAGCAGGATCAACAGGGCAGTCGAGGACAGAATATGATCGCCACGCATCGGGTCGCCTCCATTCAGATGTTCCTGCTATGTTCCATAAACGAGTGCTGAAGTCAACTGAAAAATCCAGATAGGTTCGTGAGGTGATCGACCCCATTTTGGTTAGCGCGAGATAAACCCTGCCGCTGAACCGACCGGAAAGCCGCGCCGAAGCACAGACCGATCGACTCTCCGGGAGTTCGATCGATGGGCAATGGCAAGGCAGGGATAGCGAACGCAGCCGGCGTGCTGGCCGCGCTGCTCTGCGCGTCCGCCGCGCAAGCGGGCAAGCCCGTCGCCGCGCCCTTCCTCCAGCTGATTCGGGCGTCGCAAGCGCCAATCGGTTTCGTCGAGATGTGCCGCGATGATCGGACGTTCTGCTCGCCCTCGCAGACCCAGCCATCAGGCGACGGCGCGCTCGTCACCGGTGCGTTGAAGGCGTCAGCGGAGGTCGCCTCCTCTGTTGTCGCGCCGGCTGCGGCTTGGTCACAACCAACGCAGACGCTGTCGATCCGTACTGACTTCCAGGCGGTATCGCTGCTTGCGCCGCTGAGTGTACCGGCCGCTCCCGTGAAGCTACCCGCCTTCACCGCGGTCCGGCCATTGCTGCTGCCCGAGCCGGTGCTCGCGATCAGCCTCGCCCATGCCGATGCCTCACCCTCGCAATCGCTCTTCGGTGATAACAAGCCGCTGCTGACGGCCGCCGCGCCGCCGCCACCTACGCCGGCGGCCGCCCCCATCGATCTCGCCACGCGAGAGGCGCCGCCGCCTGCCGCCGATGCGGTCGCGGCGCGTGCCGAGCGCCAGCTGCTCCGTCGGGTCAACCGCTACGTCAACGCGCGGGTGCGGCAGGAAACCGACATGCAGGCGTTCGGCGAGGAGGAGCTCTGGCGGCGCAGCGGTGTCGGCGCGAACGCGGTCGGCGATTGCGAGGATATCGCGATCGAGAAGCGCTACGAGCTGATCGGCCAAGGCTTCGCGGAGGATCGCCTGTTCTTCGCGGTGCTGTATTCGCACGAGGCGGGGCTCCACACCGTGCTCGTCGCGCGTACCCAGGATGGCGACATGGTGCTCGACAGCCGCACCGGCTTCGTCCTGCCTTGGAGCCGCGCCGGATATAGCTGGATCAGCGTGCAATCGACCGCCGATCCGATGACCTGGTACGCCGTCGACGCGCACAGCGCGCAGACTTGAGCGCGCCTAGCGTTGTTCGGGGCTGCGCCCCTCGCGCAGTTCCTCGATCTCTTCCTCGGTCTTGCGTTCGATGCCGGCCACCTCGTCGCGGGCGCCGGTCTTGGCGAGGATCAGTTCGTCGATCTTGAGGTGCAGCGCGATCTCGCGGCGGCGCTGCTGGCTGAGCACCATCTGGGTCAGCACCAGGCTGCCGATCGATGCCGCCGAGGCAAGCGTCGCGGTGCTGCCCCCGGCGACCAGCCAGACGAAGCAGCAGACCAGGACCAAAATCTGCGCCGAAGGACGCGCCGCGGTGTTGGCGACCACGGTCGAAACATGGGTCATGCCGCGAAACGCGGTCTTCACGACGACGGGGTGATCTGTTTGCATTGCAGCAGAACGCTGGAAGCGGCGCCCGGGCCCCGCCTTTGCCGGCGACCTCACGCATTATCGGTTGCCTCGCCGCATCGATGTGGCATTTGGGGAGGCAAGCGGGATCAATGGCGATGCCGCTCGGCGGGGATTGAGCATCGTGAAGTCAGCACTCCGCCGCGCCTTCCGCCTTACGCTACTGACGCCGCTCCTGATGACCGCGCCGGTACATGCGCAGAACCTGGACCTGCCGGAGCTGGACACGCCTCCCGCCGTAGCACCTCAGCCTGCGACGATCCTGCCGCTGCCTGCAATCCCGCGCCTCAGCGCCGGACAGACCGATCAGTTGCGCCGCATGCTCGCGGCGGCGGCTGCGAACGGAATGGCGCCGTCTGGCGACAGCAGTGCCGCGCCCGATACGTCGGGCCAGGATGCGCTCGTCCGCGCCGCGCTCGATTATGCCCGCGCGCTCCATCACGGGCGGCTCGCGGACCAGGACTTCATGGGCAATTGGGGCTTGCGACCAGCAGCCTACAATCCGACCGCCGATTTCGTCGCCGCCGTGAAGGGCGACAGCCTGGCCGCATGGATTGCGTCGCTGCCGCCCCCCTGGTCGGGCTACGACACGCTCAAGAAGGCGCTCGCCACCTATCGCGGCATCGACAAGGCGGGTGGCTGGCCGGTGATCGCGGCGGGTGACGATCTCGTGCCCGGCGCGACCGGTGATCGGGTGACGGCGCTCCGTACGCGGCTCTCGATCGAGGACAGCAGCATCGCCGCCGGTTCGTCGAAATATGACGACGCCATGGTCGCCGCGGTGCAGAGCGCCCAGCGCCGCTACGGGCTCGAACCGACCGGCAGCGTGAACAAGGCGACGCTCGCCGCGCTCAACGTGCCCGCGCACGATCGCGTCCGCCAGATCGAGGCGAACATGGAACGCTGGCGCTGGCTGCCGGCCGAGCTTCCCGAGCATCGCGTCCAGGTCAACATCGCGGCCGCGGTGCTGACCGTGTTCGATGCCGACAAACCGGTCATGTCGATGCGCGCGGTGACTGGCCGGCCAGGCGACGAGACGCCGATGCTCTCTTCGATGATCCACAGCATCGTGTTCAACCCACCGTGGAACGTGCCGAGCTCGATCGCGACCAAGGAGCTGTGGCCCAAGGAGCATGCCCATCCCGGCTATCTGAAGGCGCACGGTTTCCGCACGATCGGCACCGGCGCCGCCGCCCGCCTCCAGCAAAGCTCGGCCAAGAGCGCGCTCGGCAAGGTCAAGTTCGACTTCGACAATCCCTATGGCGTCTACCTGCACGATACGCCGACGCAGGGCACCTTCGACCGGTACAGCCGGCTCGCGAGCCACGGCTGCGTGCGATTGGCCCACCCCGTCGATCTCGCCAAGCTGATGCTGCAGGACGATCCGGTCTGGACCCCGGACGCGATCGACGCCGCGCTCAAGAAGGGCGATACGGTGCGCGCGCCGCTGGCCGAGCCGGTCGCGGTGTTCCTGTTCTACTGGACCGCCTATGCCAATGCCGACGGCAAGGCGACCTTCCTCGACGATCCCTATGGCTGGGACAGCCAACTCGCCGATCGCCTGACCACCAGCGCGAACCGCGCCAAGCAGATGGTCGCATCCAATTGAGGACCAGCATCGCCATGCGCCGAATGACTTCACTTCTGATGCTTGCCGCGGCCGGCTCGCTCCTGGTGGCGTGCCACAAGCATGCCGAGCAGCCGGACGACAATCTGACCACCGCAACGCCCGAGCCGGCGGCACCTTCGCCGACGCCTACGCCGACCCCCACGCCGAAGCCGAAGGCGCCGCCGAAGATCGCAGCCGCCAAGGTGAAGGCGGCGCCCGAACCGACCGCCGATCAGCAGATGCAGGATGATGCCGACGCAACCGGCATGACCTCGCACGTCTCACGCGATGCTGACGGATCGGACACCGCCGGCAACAGCCAGCAGTAACCCCGGCAGGGGCCGAGTTCAGTGCCGCGCGGTGGCACCGGCGGGGCTGGAGAACGCCCAGCGCAGCGTCCGCGCGATCCCGGTAGTCGCGCCCCGCACCAGCGGCTTGTCCAGCCCGAGCGGCGGAAGCGCGTGCATCTCACGCGCCCAGCCGGGCAGCAGATCGACGGCTGAGCGCATGACGACCGTCTGCACCGGACCGATGAGCGCGGAAGGCGCCGGCTGATGCAGCACCGTCCGCGCCACCTCACGGGTCCGCGCATCGGCGACGAGCCCGGGGTGGAAGGAAGCGATCAGTGCGTCGGCTTCCGTGCGAGTCTCGGGAACCGGATCGGCGCCGAGCGCACGCGCGACCTGGGCAAATTGCGCGAAGTAGCGATCCTGATCGGCGGCGCTCATCGCCGGATCGCCGTGGCGCAGCCACGCATCGAGGAAGCTGGTCGCTTCGGTTACATGCACCCAGGCGAGCAGATGCGGGTCGGTTGCGGTGTAGGGTGAACCATCGGACAGCGTGCCGCGCACCCGATCATGCACCTCGCGCACCCGGGCGATGGCTGCCGCTGCCTCGTCGCGCTGACCGAAGGTGGTAATCGCGATGAAGCGCGCGGTCCGCCGGAGCCGCCCGAGCATGTCGGTACGGAAGTTGGAATGATCCCAAACCCCCGCCAGCGCGGCGGGATGCAGCATCTGGAGCAGCAGCGCGGTGACGCCGCCGACCATCATGGTGGTGACGTCGCCATGCACCCGCCAGATCGCCGAGCCGGGCGCGAACAACGCGTCGGCTGATCGGGCGACGGGTCGCTCACCGCGCGATCGATCGTTGAAGATCCCGCGCACGCCCGACGCAAGCACGTGGCGGACGGGGGCGAGGGGAAGCGAAGCCATCTTCGCTCAACCCGTGCTGATCAGGTGGGTTGCACGCCCAGCCGATCCTCGTCGGTATAGACCTGGAATGTCGTAAGATTTGTCGGCCCGAAGGTGTTGGTCAGGGCCACGTCGGTGGCGTCACGCCCGCGAGCCATCAGGATGCGACCGCGGCGTGGAAAGTTGTGGCGTGCATCGAAGGTGAACCAGCGCCCTTCGAGATAGATTTCGGTCCAGGCCGAAAAATCCATGTCGCCGAGCAGCGCCGGCAGATCCATGTCGCCCATGTAGCCCGTGCAGTAGCGCGCCGGTATGTTCATGCAGCGGCACAGGGTGATCGCCAGATGGGCGAAATCGCGGCAGACGCCGGCGCGCTCTTCGTGCGCATCCCACGCTGTCTTGGTCGGGCGCGCGGTCTGATAGTCGAAGCGGATGCGCTCGTGGGTGTAGGTCATGATCGCCTGCACCCTCGCCCAACCGGGAGCGATCGATCCGAATTCGGCCCAGGCGATATCGAGCAGCCGGTCCGTCTCGCAA
Source organism: uncultured Sphingomonadaceae bacterium (assembly GCA_964242855.1). Taxonomy (GTDB): domain Bacteria; phylum Pseudomonadota; class Alphaproteobacteria; order Sphingomonadales; family Sphingomonadaceae; genus Solisphingomonas. Next base: position 5,147 of record CAXTBZ010000007.1, on the reverse strand, counting down.
TAGCGGCTGCCGAGCAGGAACATCATTGCCTCGTCGGGCAGGTCCTCGACCGCCAGCTGGCGTGCCTCGGGCACCACCAGATCGGGGGTGAACGGATCCTCGATCACGAAGCCGGTCGAAAGCGTGATGCCGCCTGCCGGGATGGTGAGGCGGGTGCAGATGTTCCCGAACGAATCCACATAGTCGTAGAGCGGCACGTCGGGATCGGTCATGATCCGCTGCGCTGTCCGCAGGTCCTTGTTGCGCGAGGCATGGACGCTGAGATTGGCGAGCATCGGCACGCGCTGGCTTGTCTCGAAACGGATGTCGTAGCCGGCGCGGATCAGCATAGAGGAGTCTCCGGGTCTGCATCGATGCGGGTCGATGATGCTTGGTGATCATCCAGGTCGCATCGTGGCCATGCCGATCCCGAACCGGATCAGCCTTATCGTGTCCGCACGCGTGCGCCAGCTATTTTGCGGCGGCGAGCGGCGGCGGCACGAAAAAGCCGCGTGTTGATCGGACCTTCAGGCAGCGGGATGCTGCGCGCGCCACGTCCTCACTGTCGCCAGCGTCTTGTCGACATGACCGGCAGGACCGAGCGCGCTGTATTCGAACAGGATCTTGCCATCGGGCGCGATCACGAACGAGGTGCGGTTCGACCGCGCGAGCAGCGGCAGCTTGACGTGATAGGCATCGATGAGCTTGCCGTCTGCCGATGCCACCGCGAACTTGTTGCGGCATTCGCTCACCGAAAAGCGGTTGAGCGTGTCGATCGGATCGCGCGAGACCCCGATCACTGTGGCGCCAAGCTTCTCGAATGCGGGCGTCGCCTGCGCGAATTCATGCGCCTCGACGGTGCAGCCGCTCGAGAAGGCGGCCGGGTAGAAGTAGAGGACGACCGGGCCTTTCTTCAGCGCATCGGCGAGATGGAAGGGGAAAGGCTTGCCGGCGAGCGTCGCCTGCGTCGTGAAATCGGGCGCCTGCGCACCGACCGGCAGCGCAGCGGACGATGGCGAACAGCCGGAGAGCAGCAGCCCAGCGATCGAGAGGGTGAGGGCGGTCTTCATGCGATGCTCCTGCGGTCGATACCACGCCGGCTGATCGGCTGGAACATCACGCTAAGGCCCGGCATTGATGGTGCCAAGTGGCTGCGGGGGAAACATCGTGAGGTTTGGACGGGGTTGCCTCGCTGGAGTGATGCTCAGCATCGCTGCGAGCGCCTGTTCGCCGCTCAAGCTGTTCGATGCGGTGGTTCCGAAGGACGGCGGCGTCCAGCTGGTGGAGCGCGATGCCGCGTTCGGTTCCGATCCGCGACAGCGCGTCGACCTCTACGCGCCAGCGCGACATTCAAGCAGCCAGTTGCCGATCATCGTCTTCATCTACGGCGGTTCGTGGAACTCGGGAACGAAGTCCGGCTACGCCTTTGTCGGGCGCGCGCTGGCGTCGCGGGGCTTTCTCGTTGCCATCCCGGATTACCGGCTGGTGCCGCAGGTCCGCTATCCCGCCTTCCTCGAGGACAACGCCGCCGCGGTTCACTGGGTACGGCTTCATGCGGCAACCTTCGGTGGCGATCCCGACAGGCTCGTGCTCGCCGGGCACTCCGCCGGCGCCTACGATGCGCGATGCTCGCCCTCGATCCGCGCTGGCTGGGCGACGATCGCAAGGCGGTAAGGGGCCTGGTCGGGCTCGCCGGACCTTACGACTTCCTGCCCCTGGATGGGCCGGTGGTGCAGGCGGCGTTCGGCAGCGCGCCCGATCCTGCCTCCACCCAGCCGATCACCTACGCCTCCCGCGATGATCCGCCTGCCTTCCTGGCCAGCGGAGACAAGGACACGACCGTGCTCCCGCGCAACAGCGATGCGCTCGCGGCGCGACTGACTCAGGCCGGCGTTCCCGTCGAGCGCAAGCGCTACGCCGATGTCGGCCATGTCGGGCTGATCACGGCACTCGCCAGACCACTGCGCAATCGCGCTCCGGTGCTGGACGACATGGTCACCTTCGTGCAGCGGGTCACGTTGACGGCCATCCCAGCCGCCTAACCTAGCTTGCGTCGCTTTCGAACTCGCGGATCGTTCGGCTCCACAGCCTGATGTTGTCGGCTGCCTCCCGCACGAAGGGGGATCGCCGGATGCCACCGAGGAACGCGCGTGCCACCGCCTTGCCCGGATAGCGCAGGGGACGCTCGAACTGGACGAGCAGGATGATGCGTGTCGCCTCCGTGTCGTTCCAGACCTCATGCTGCCATGTATCGTCGAACACGAGGCTCTCGCCTTCGCGCCATCCGACGCTTTGGGGACCAACGGTCATTCGCAGCGATCCATCCTGAGGCACCTGCAGCCCCAGGTGATACGTGATCAGCGCCTTGGTCACGCCACGATGGGCCGGGATGTGCGTGCCCGGTTTCAGGATCGAGAAGAAGCCGCTGTTGAGGCCGGGCACCTGCGCCAGCAACGCCGCCGTCTGCGGGCAGCGCGCAAGGTTCTCCTCGATGCGCACGCCGTAGCCGATCATGAAGAAGCTCCGCCATTTGTCGTCGGCGGCGATCCGCGCATGATCAGGTGAGACGCGGCGAAGTGCCGGTACCGCTTCTGTATCGTAGGTGACGGCCAGTGCCTCGTCGCGAATCGCGCGCCAGTTTTCTTCGAGGGCAGCGATCCAGGGGAAGAGGGCTGGATCCAGCACGGGATCGTTGGGCACCAGCGATGATGCGGCGATGATACGATCGATCGTGCGCCGCAGCTTCTTGCCCGCGCGCAGGATAAAGGGGCGGCGAGGAACCTCCGAAGTTCCCGGCTCGGCGGGCGGCACTTCGCTGATCCGGCTGATTTCATTCATCTACGGCCCTGCTCGCTGTCACGGTACAGCAGACGGGAAGCTGTGGTCCATCGCCTCGGTGCGGCTTACCGCCTTTTCATGTTGCTATTTGCAACTTAGTCGTCCATATGGACTGTGCATCAGCGGCCGCGTGGCCGCCGGATCGGCGTTGCGTGATTGGGATTGCCCCTGATGGGTAGTCTAAGCGCCCGGTCCCCAAATGATGCTTTGCCTGAAGGCTACCCCATTCACGCGGGTTGTCATCGAACCCGCACTCGCGCGGTTCGCATGACCTGCGACCGTGCCCGTGCATAATGCATGGAAGCTATCCAACTTGACCCTATTTTCAGAACTCGGCCTCGCCGCTCCGATCCAGGCCGCGCTTGCGGCTGAGGGCTATACCAAGCCTACCCCGATCCAGGCGCAGGCCATTCCGCAGCTGATGGAAGGCCGCGACCTCCTCGGCATCGCGCAAACCGGCACCGGCAAGACCGCGGCCTTCGGTCTGCCGGCGCTGCACTATCTCCAGAAGAACCCGAAGCCGCGTCCTGCCAAGGGCTGCCGGATGCTGGTGCTGGCGCCGACGCGCGAGCTCGCCAGCCAGATCGCCGAGATGATGAACACCTATGGCAAGGGCCTGCGCCTGTCCGCCATTACGGTGTTCGGCGGGGTGCCGATCAACCGCCAGATCCGACAGCTCCAGGCCGGTGTCGACATCCTCGTCGCCACGCCCGGTCGCCTGCTCGACTTGATCGACCAGCGCGCGCTGACGCTGCGCGACGTCGAGATCTTCGTGCTCGACGAGGCCGACCAGATGCTCGATCTGGGCTTCATCCATGCCCTGAAGCGCATCGTGCCGCTGCTGCCCAAGAAGCGCCAGTCGCTGTTCTTCTCGGCGACGATGCCCAAGACGATCGGCGAGCTTGCCGACAAGTTCCTCACCGATCCGGTGAAGGTTGCTGTGGCGCCCGTCGCCTCGACCGCCGAGCGCGTCGATCAGCATGTTACCTACGTCAACCAGAGCGAAAAGCAGGCGCTGCTCACGCTCAAGCTGCGCGAGTTCGAGATCGGCCGTGCGCTGGTGTTCAGCCGCACCAAGCATGGTGCCGATCGGATCGTGCGTCACCTCACCGCCGCTGGCCTCTCGGCAGGCGCGATCCACGGCAACAAGAGCCAGCCGCAGCGCGAGCGCACGTTGCTCGATTTCCGCGCCGGCAAGGTGCCGATCCTCGTGGCTACCGACATCGCCGCGCGTGGCATCGACGTCGACGGCGTGACCCACGTGTTCAACTTCGACATTCCTGATGTGGCCGAGCAATATGTCCACCGCATCGGCCGCACCGCGCGGGCTGGCGCGTCTGGCATGGCGCTGGCGTTCGTGTCGCCGGAAGAATGCGGCTCAATGCGCGATGTCGAGAAGCTGACCCGCGTCAAGCCGACCGAGATGCCGCTGCCGGAGAACTTCATTTCCGAAGGAAAGCGCCTGCCCGCGCCTGCGATGGCGAGTCGAGACGATCGCGAGCGCGACGCGCTCGGTTCGCGCGGCCGCAATGACGGTCGCGGCGGCGGTCGGGGCCGGCCGCAGCACGGCCAGCATCATCGCGGCGGCACCAACCGCGATACTTCGCGAGATGCCGCGCCGCGCGGCCCGGTCGGCAACCCGCTGGCGCGTCCTGAGGGCGGCCGCGGCCATTCCGGCAGCGATCGTCCCGGCAGCTGGAGCCCGGTCGCGGGCGAGCGTACCGAGCGTTCCCAGGGTGATCGGCTTCAGCATCCCCGCGGAGATCGTCCGCAGGGTGCACGTCCGGCCGGTGCGCGGCCTGCGGGCCGTCCGGGCGGTGGCTTCCGCGGTGGTCGCCCTGGCGGGGCGCGCCGCGAAGGCTGATCTTCGCAGTATCGGTCTGCGGGCCTCTCCGAGCGATCGGGGAGGCCTTTGCGCGTCAGCGCGTCCGCATTCCACGTACACGGTGCCAGATGTATAATGCGATCGCCGCGATGATCGCCACGACCGCCACGATGTCGAGCTTGTGCATCACCGCTTTCAGCTGCGGGTCGTTGGCCCAGGCTGCGCCCAGATGCTTGCCGATCAATGCCAGCGCGAAGCACCACGGCCATGAGCCGACGAAGGTGTAGAGGTGGAACCGAAGCTGGTTCATCCGCGCCATCCCCGCGGGGTAGGCGATGAAGCTGCGGATGACAGGCAGCAGTCGCCCGATCAGCACGGCCAGACCGCCGAACCGCGCGAAGAACGCTTCCGCCTTGTCGAGTTCACCCGGGCCGATCAGCACCCATTTGCCCCAGCGCAGGATCAACGGACGGCCGCCATATTGTCCGATATAGTAGGCCGGGAT
>CAXTBZ010000006.1:56060-61678 GCA_964242855.1 uncultured Sphingomonadaceae bacterium | reverse complement strand
AGCTTGACCGGTCCCAGCTTGTCGATCAGCTCGAACGGGCCGAACTTCCAGTTGTAGCCGAGCTTCATTGCCTCATCGATGGCGACGATGTCGTCCGCCGCCTCGCCGACCAGCATCGCCGCGTAGGAGAGCATCGGGCCGAGGATCGCCCAGGCATAGTCGCCGATCCTGCCCGGTGTCGCCACCAGCCTGGCGAGATCGCGATCGGCACCGGTGGGCAGCTTCGCAGGCTTCTGCTCGCCACGGTATTCGCCCGTCGCGAGATCGAGCGTCATCTTGGTGCGCTTGCCGCCTTCGCCCTTCTCGAGCTTGTAGAAGCCCCCCTTGCCCTTTCGGCCGGTATAGCCCTCCGCGATCATCCGATCGATCAGCGGCATCGGCCGGATCGTCTCGAAATAGGGATCGCCCTTGGCCAGCGTGTCGCCGAGGCTCTTGGACAACAGCGGCATCAGATCGACGCCGATCAGATCGATCAGGCCGAAAATGCCGGTCTTGGGCACGCCCATCGGCGCGCCGCCGATCTGATCGGCCTCCTCGATCGTCACGCCCTGGTCCATCGCGGCGTTGATCGCCACCGCGAGCCAGTACGTGCCCAGCCGATTGGCGATGAAGCCCGGCGTATCGTGGGTGTGGATCACCCGCTTGCCCATCGCCCGATCGGCAAACGCGTCGACCCGCGCGACGAGATCGGCATCGGTCTGTGGGCCTGAGACGATCTCGAGCAAGCGCATGTAGCGTGGCGGATTGAAGAAGTGGGTGATCAGGAAATCGCGCTTGAACTGGTCCGAGCGGCCTTCGACGAGGTGGCCGAGCGGGATCGTCGAGGTGTTGGATGAGATCGCCGCGCCGGGCTTCTTCACTGCCTCCAGCTTGGCGTAGAGCGACTGCTTGATATCGAGCCGCTCGACGATCGCCTCGACGATCCAGTCGCACTCGCCCGCCTTGTCGAGGTGATCCTCGATGTTACCGGTCTCGACCAGCTTCGCGGCGCGCTTGCCCATGAACGGCGCGGGTTCGGTCTTGAGCATCTTGGCGATCGCGCCCTTCGCGATCGCATCCCGATCGTTCCCGTCGCGTGGCACGATGTCGAGCAGCAGCACCGGTACCCCGGCATTGGCGACCTGCGCTGCGATGCCGGCGCCCATCGTGCCCGAACCGATGACGCAGACCTTCTTGATGCCGGTAAGATCATGCTGGCCGGCCATCATGCGCGCTCCAGCACCGTGGCGATGCCCTGCCCGCCGCCGATGCACTGCGTCGCGAGCGCGTACCGGCCGCCTTCGCGTGCCAGCAACGCCGCCGCCTTGCCAACGATCCGCGCGCCGGTAGCGCCAAGCGGATGGCCGATAGCGATCGCGCCGCCGTCGATGTTGATCGTCTCTTCCTTCAGCCCGAGATCCTTGATGCAGGCGATTGCCTGGGATGCGAACGCCTCGTTGATCTCGACGATGTCGAGTTGGTCGGCGGTGATGCCGGCCCGCTCGAGCGCCTTGCGGCTGGCACCGATCGGCCCCAGCCCCATCGTCTCAGGCGCGCAGCCCATGATGCCGACTGCCTTGATCTTGGCGAGGACCTTCAGGCCGTGCTTTGCAGCGAACTCCGCCGACGTGACCAGCACTGCCGAGGCCCCATCGGTCAACGGCGACGAGGTGCCGGCGGTCACCGTGCCCTCCTTGTCAAAGGCAGGCTTCAGCCCGGCAAGCGCCTCCGCGGTGGTGTCAGGGCGGATCGTGCCGTCTTCAACGACATCGCCGGCCTTGGTGTGGATGGGAACGATCTCGTCCCTGAACTTGCCGGCTTCGCGCGCGGCGGCGGCCTTCTGCTGGCTTTTCACCGCGAGCGCCTCCTGGTCGGCGCGGGTGATCTGATAGCTCTGCGCGACGTTCTCGGCAGTTTCACCCATGCCCACATAGGCACCGGGGCGCTTCTTCGCGAGATCGGGCGACGGCAGCGGATTGAAGCCCATCATCGGCACCCGGCTCATCGATTCGACGCCGGCGCAGATGAAGGCATCGCCCGCCCCGATCGCGATCTGTCCCATCGCATAGTGGATCGCGCTCATCGAGGAGCCACAGAAACGGTTGATGGTGACGCCGCCGACCTGCAGCGGCAGATCGGCAAGGAGCCCGATCAGGCGCGCGACGTTCAAGCCCTGTTCGCCTTCCGGAAACGCGCAGCCGAGGACGATATCCTCGATCTCGGCGGGATCGACCTTGGTCTTGTCGAGCAGGCCGCGGATCGTCTGCGCGGTGAGATCGTCCGGGCGCACGCGGGCGAGCGCGCCCTTCGTCGCGAGGTGGAAGGGCGATCGGGCGTAGCCCGCGATCACGACGTCGGTCATGCAAATCCTCTCCTGAGCACGCCGCGCATATAGGCCGGCGTCGAGTTGCCTTAAAGGTGCGACGATTTCCCTATACGTCAACTAAAATTTCAGCCATTAGGCACGAGTCGCCTTGCCGTAGCGGCAGGCGGTGGCCCAAGCGTCAGAAGAGCGCAGGGCGTGTCGAGTTGTTCCTGGAGAGAGGCCCATGCTTCCCATGCTTTTCGCGGCGATGCTCGCCGCTTCGTCTTCCGGTGCCCCGGCAGCCGATTCGGTGATCGGCACCTGGCATTCCCCGACCAAGAACGGCGTCATCAGTATCCAGCATTGCGGATCGTCGATTTGCGGCACGCTGCAGAACGGCGACGACATTCGTGCCAATCCGGGCGCGCGCGACGTCAACAACAAGGATACCGCTCAGCGTGGGCGTCCGCTGAAGGGCATGACCATGCTCAGCGGCTTCAGCCAGGATGGCGACGTCTGGTCGGGCGGCAAGGTTTACAACCCGAACGACGGCGGCACCTACAGCGGCAAGATCACGCCGGTCGACGCCAATACGCTCAAGCTGCGCGGCTGCATCATTTGGCCGGCGTGCAAGACTGAGACGTGGACTCGCATTCGCTGATCGGCGCTGCGGGACGACCGGCTTGTATCGCCGGTTCAGGGATTAGGGAGATATCATGACGACGAAGAAGACTGTTCTCCTCGCGACGGCCTCGCTGGCCCTCGCGATGGGGATTGCCGCGCAGGCCAATGCCGCCGCCTTCTACCTGCAGGAGCAATCCACAAAGGCGATCGGCCGCGCGTTCTCGGGCGAAGTCTCCGAGCGCGGCGCTCAGCAGCAGTGGTGGAACCCGGCGGCAGTCGGCGGGATCACCGGCATCCAGAGTTACGCCGGCCTGACCGCGATCCTGCCACAGGCCGATTCCAGCAACATCGGCACCTCGGTAACCGGCCCGGCCCTGCTCGGCGGGACCAACGTGCCGGTCGGTGGTGAGCAGAACCAGCACAATCCGGTCAACAAGGGCTATCTGCCCAATGGTGGCTTCGCGATCGGCTTCGGCAAGCTCGCATTCGGCTTCACGGTGACATCCCCCTACAGCTTCACCACCAATTACGATCATGACAGCTGGGCCCGCTACGGCGCCGACAAGACCCGGCTGCGGACGTTCGATCTCCAGCCGGTCATCGCCTACGCCCCGAACGAGCATCTGAGCATCGGTGCCGGGCCGAACATCGAATATGTCCGCGCGACGCTCTCGAACTACCTGCCCGATCCTGCGGCGCCGACGGTCAACCCCGATGGCCACCAGTATCTCAAAGGCAAGGGCTGGGATGTCGGCTACTCGTTCGGATTCCAGTACCACAACGACAAGGTCGATATCGGCGCGAGCTACAAGTCGCAGATCAAGCATACGCTCAAGGGCCATCTGATCATCGACGAGCTCGATCCCGCGGTCGATCCGCTCGCCGCCTTGATCAACCAGCGTGTCGACGGTGCCAAGGCCAGCTTCACCACGCCGTGGCAGGTCAATCTCGGCATGCGCTATCATGTGTCGCCGGCCCTGACGCTGAACGCGCAGGTGACGCGCTTCGGCTGGGAGAAGTTCGACGCGATCTCGCTGGCGAACCTGCCGGCCGCACTCGGCGCGCAAGTGATCGACGAGAACTACCACAACACCTTCTCCTACGCGGTGGGCTTCGATTACATGGTCTCGCCGAAGCTGACGGTGCGTGGCGGCGTGCAGCGTGATCTCTCGCCGATCTCGGCCACCAATCGCGATCCCCGCGTGCCAGATGGCAACCGCTGGAACTTCGCCACCGGCGCCAGTTACGAGATGACGCCGCACATGGGCCTCGACCTTGCCGCCAGCTACGACAAGATCAAGAGCGAGCCGATCGACAAGACCGAGGCGCTCTATGCCAACACGGCAGTCCAATCGACGCTGTTCAACGACGGCTATCTCCACGGCGCCCATGCGATCGTGCTGAGCCTCGGCGGACATATGTCCTTCTGATGTCGACCTCGGCCGAACATCGCGATCGGCCGGCGAACACGGGGAGCGGCAATCGTCGTTCCCCGTCGTTCGAGCCAAGACTCCTGACCGACCTGCTCGATCACGCGGTAGCTACCTGGCCCAAGCGGGTCGCGATCGACTTCATGGGGCGGTGCTGGACGTACGCCGAGCTCGGCATACTCGTCGATCAGGCGGCGCGCGGGCTGCAGGACCTTGGGATCAAGCCTGGCGACAGGGTCGGGCTCTGTCTCCCCAACACCCCCTATTACGTCGCGCTCTACTTCGCGACGCTGCGGATCGGCGGCATCGTCGTCAACATTAACCCGCTCTACGTCGAACGCGAACTGAGGCACCTGCTGCTCGATTCAGGCTGCCGCGTCGTGGCGACATGCGACATCACCGCGATCCATGCGCGGGTGAGCAAGGTCGCCGCAGAACTGAAGCTCGAGAAGCTGATCGTCTGCTCGATCGCCGGCGCCCTGCCGGCGGCCAAGGCGATCGCCTATCGCATCCTCAAGCGTCACGACATCGCACCGGTGGCGCGCGACGCTCTCCAGATGACATTTGAGCAGCTCGTCTCGAACCACGCCACGCCCGCGCGAGCCACGGTGACGCCGAGCGATGTCGCGGTGCTGCAATATACCGGCGGCACCACCGGCGAGCCCAAGGCGGCGATGCTCACCCACGCCAACCTCACCGCCAACAGCGCGCAGATGGTGTCCTTCGTGGGCGATCAACTGGATCCGAACGTCCAGGAGCGGGCGCTTGGCGTGCTGCCGCTATTCCACGTCTTCGCGCTGACCAGCGTGCTCAACTATTCGGTCGATACCGGCGCGATGATGGTGCTGCTGCCCCGCTTCGAGCTGAAGCAGATGATCAATACCGTCGGGCGGACGAAGTGCACCGCACTGTTTGCGGTGCCGACCATCTACGGCGCGCTTAACGCGCTGCCCGAGAAGCAATTCGCCAAGCTGCGGTCGGCCAAGCGCTCGATCTCGGGTGGTGCACCTCTGCCTTTCGACGTGCGGCATAGGTTCGAGGAGCGGATGGGTTCTCGTCTGGTGGAGGGCTACGGACTGTCCGAAGCTTCACCAATCATCACCTGCAACCCGCTCGTCGGCGAACCCAAAAACAACAGCGCCGGGCCGGCCTTCCCGGGCACCGTCATCGAGATACGTGATCTAGAAAACCCTGACACGCTTATGCCGCAAGGCGAACGCGGCGAGATCTGCGCGCGCGGGCCGCAGGTGATGAAGGGCTATTGGAAGCGACCCGATGCC
>CAXTBZ010000006.1:0-56050 GCA_964242855.1 uncultured Sphingomonadaceae bacterium | reverse complement strand
CTTCGGACCGGCGATGTGGGCTATCTGGATGAGGACGGCTATCTCTTCATCGTCGATCGCCTGAAGGACATGATCATCGCCGGCGGCTACAATGTCTATCCGCGCACGATCGAGGACGCGCTCTACGAACATCCGGCGATCGCCGAGGCGGTGGTGATCGCGGTCGACGATGCCTATCGCGGGCAGGCGCCGAAAGCCTTCGTGTCGCTGAAGCCCGATCATGCGGTCACCCCCGACGCGCTCCGCGACTTCCTGAAGGACAAGGTCAGCAAGATCGAGATGCCGCGCGAGATCGAGATCCGCGATGAGCTACCGAAGACGTTGATCGGGAAGCTGTCCAAAAAGGAACTGGTCGCCGAAGAGGCGGTCAAGGCGGCGAAGACCTGAACACCGCCGGGGGAGGGAGCAGCGTGGTCGACGAAGGGGAGGAACTGCAGGGCATCCAGAGGGTCGCATGCGATCTGGGTGTGACGCCGCGCACGCTGCGCTTCTACGAGGATCGCGGCCTGATCGAGCCGCGCCGGGTCGGCACCACGCGCATCTACACCAGGCGCGAGGTCGGGCGGATGCAGCTTATTCTGCGCGGCAAGCGGCTGGGCTTTTCACTGAAGGACATCCAGCACTTCCTCGATCTCTACGATGCCGATCCCCAGCACGTCGAACAGATGAAGGCGCTGGCCGAGCGCGCCCGCCAACGTGCCGATGAGCTCGGCGGACAGCTGCAAGCCATCCAGCAGACCATATCCGAACTTCTGCAGATCGAGCGCGAGGCGATGGAGAGGGTGACTGCGGCAGGGGGCTGATTGCCACGTCCGGTGTTCGGTGCGACGGCAGGCGTTCGAACGTCCTGCCACTGTCCAGCAAACGATTAACCAGCGTGGCTCCGTTAAAGGCTTGCCGCTGGCGCTCTGCCGCACAATCACCGCGAAAGAGCGGCCTTGCTCGCGTGCCTGCATCGGTTCATGGGCGAAGACAGGACCATCCAGGAGAGCAGCGCGTGCACGACGTCGGCCATTTGATCTCGGGTGCCAGCGGCACCGAAGCGGCTCGCTATGGTGACATCTTCGATCCGAATTCGGGCTCGGTGCAAAAGCGCGTCGTCCTGGGCAATCAGGCTGATCTCGATCGGGCCGTGGCCGCTGCTCAGGCCGCCCAACCGGGCTGGGCTGCGACCAACCCGCAGCGGCGTGCGCGCGTGATGTTCAAGTTCAAGGAACTCGTCGAGCGCGACATGGACAAGCTCGCGCATGTTCTCTCGACCGAGCATGGCAAGGTGATCGCCGACTCCAAGGGCGACATCCAGCGCGGGCTCGAGGTGATCGAGTTCTGCTGCGGCATCCCGCACATCCTCAAGGGCGAGTTCACGCTCGGCGCCGGCCCCGGCATCGACGTGTGGAGCTTCCGCCAGCCGCTCGGCATCGGCGCCGGCATCACCCCGTTCAACTTCCCGGCGATGATCCCGCTCTGGATGTCGGGCGTTGCGATCGCTACTGGCAACGCCTTCATCCTCAAGCCTTCCGAGCGCGATCCGTCGGTGCCGGTGATGCTCGCCGAGCTGTTCCTCGAAGCCGGGCTTCCTGCCGGAATCCTTCAGGTGGTCCACGGTGACAAGGAGATGGTCGACGCGATCCTCGATCATCCGGCGATCAGCGGCGTCAGCTTCGTCGGCTCGTCCGACATCGCGCATTACGTCTATTCGCGCGGCGTCGCGGCGGGCAAGCGCGTGCAGGCGATGGGCGGCGCCAAGAATCACGGCATCGTCATGCCCGACGCCGATCTCGATCAGGTGGTCAACGATCTCTCGGGTGCCGCCTTCGGTTCGGCGGGCGAGCGCTGCATGGCATTGCCCGTCGTCGTTCCGGTCGGCGAAGACACTGCCGAGCGCCTCAAGGCCAAGCTGATCCCCGCGATTGCGGCGCTCCGTGTCGGCGTATCGACCGATAAGGACGCGCATTACGGTCCGGTCGTCACCGCCGCGCATAAGGCCAAGATCGAGAACTACATACAAATGGGTGTCGATGAAGGCGCCGAACTGGTTGTCGATGGCCGCGGCTTCACGTTGCAGGGCCATGAGGAAGGTTTCTTCGTCGGGCCCACCCTGTTCGATCACGTCACCACCGACATGACGACCTACAAGGAGGAAATCTTCGGCCCCGTCCTTCAGATCGTCCGCGCCAAGGACTTCGAGGAGGCGGTGGCGCTGCCGTCGATGCACCAGTACGGCAACGGCGTCGCCATCTTTACGCGCAACGGCCACGCCGCGCGCGAGTTCGCCAGTCGGGTCAATGTCGGCATGGTCGGCATCAATGTGCCGATTCCGGTGCCGGTCGCCTATCACAGCTTCGGCGGCTGGAAGCGCTCGGCCTTCGGCGACACCAACCAGCACGGCATGGAAGGCGTGAAGTTCTGGACCAAGGTGAAGACCGTCACCGGCCGCTGGCCCGATGGATCGAGCCAGGGCGACTCCAGCTTCGTCATTCCAACGATGGGGTGAGCACGCGATGACCACCACCGCCCGCAAGGTGGCGGCGCTGGTGCTGCTCGCCTTGTGGCTGGCGGCACTGGTGCTGCCGGTGGCGACCAACCGGCAAGGTTCCTTCGAAGGCTACGTCATCTTAATCCTCGCGCTGTTCGGGCCGCTGATCGGCCAACTCGCATGGATCGGCAATCCGCTGCTGCTGATCGTCCTACGAAGGGTCTGGCCAAGCGGCCGGTTGCGCGGCATCAGGGCTGACATCGTCTTTGGCGTGCTGCTCGCGCTGTGCTTCGTGAATGCCTTGTTCTGGACAGACATTCCGACCGACGCGGGCTCCGACCCGATCGTGCGCGGGATCGGCTACTATCTGTGGATGGCAAGTGTTGCGGGGGCCGCCGTCCTGATGCTGACCTCCCGCGCGTGGCGAGAAAGAGCGATCGTGTGACCCAATTCGACCTCAACGACGATCAGCGCGAGATCCAGGAGCTTGCCCGCCGTTTCACGGCGCAAGCGCTCACGCCATTTGCGGCGGAGTGGGACGAGCACCACATTTTCCCCCGTGATACGATAAAGGCGGCGGCCGAACTCGGTTTCGGCGCCATCTACGTGTCCGAGGAGTCTGGCGGGATCGGCCTTGGCCGGCTGGAGTCCGCTCTGATCATGGAGGCTATGGCGTACGGCGATCCGTCGACCAGCGCCTTCATCTCGATCCACAACATGGCGGCCTGGATGATCGACCGCTTCGGCAGCGAAGCGGTCAAATCCAAGTACCTGCCGAGCATGGTGACGTGCGAGCTTCTCGGCTCCTATTGCCTGACCGAACCAGGATCGGGATCCGACGCCGCCGCGCTCAAGACCAAGGCCGTGAAGGATGGTGATCATTATGTCGTCACCGGTTCCAAGGCGTTCATCTCGGGTGGTGGCGAGAACGAGATCTACGTCGTCATGGCGCGCACCGGACAAGACGGGCCCAAGGGCATCTCCTGCCTCGTCATCGAGAAGGGCATGGAGGGCGTTTCCTTCGGCGCCAACGAGAAGAAGCTCGGGTGGCGCAGCCAGCCGACCGCACAGGTGAACTTCGACGGCGTGCGCGTTCCTGCGGAAAACCTGGTCGGCGCCGAGGGACAGGGCTTCTCGATCGCGATGTCCGGCTTGGACGGCGGCAGGCTCAACATCGGCGCCTGCTCGCTCGGCGGTGCACAGCGCGCACTCGACGAGGCGCAGAAATATACTAGCGAGCGCCGCCAGTTCGGCACCCGCATCATCGATTTTCAGAACACCCAGTTTCAACTCGCCGACATGGCGACCGAGCTCGAGGCGGCGCGTGCGCTGCTCTACATGGCCGCTGCCAAGGTGACCGCCGGAACGCACGACAAGACCAAGTTCGCCGCCATGGCTAAGCGGCTCGCCACCGACACGGGGTCGGCAGTGGTCGATCGCGCGCTCCAGATGCATGGCGGCTACGGCTATCTGCAGGATTACCCGATCGAGAAGCTGTGGCGCGATCTGCGCGTCCACCGCATCCTGGAAGGCACCAACGAGGTAATGAAGATGATCATCGCACGCGAGATGATGAAGCAATGAGCGAATACGAAACCCTGCTTGTCGAGGTGCATGGCGCCGTCACGCTGGTCCGCATCAACCGCCCGCAGGCTTTGAACGCGCTGAACGCGCAGGTGCTGGCGGACATGCTGACGGTCTCGCGCGCCTATGACGCAGATCGCGATCAGCGCTGCATGGTGGTGACGGGCAGCGACAAGGCGTTCGCCGCGGGTGCCGACATCAAGCAGATGGAGAGTATGGGCTTCGCGCACGCCTATGGCACCAACTTCTTCGGCGGCTGGGAGGATTTCACCCGTACCCGGAAGCCGATCATCGCCGCGGTGGCGGGCTTTGCGCTCGGCGGTGGCTGCGAAATTGCGATGATGTGCGACTTCATCATCGCTGCCGACACCGCCAAGTTCGGTCAACCCGAAATCAAGCTCGGCGTGACCCCCGGGATGGGCGGATCGCAGCGGCTTACCAAGGCGATCGGCAAGGCCAAGGCGATGGAGATGTGCCTCACCGGCCGGATGATGGGCGCCGAAGAGGCGGAGCGCGCCAATCTGGTCGCGCGCGTCGTGCCCGCCGAGCAGCTGATCGAGGAGGCGCTGAAGACGGCGCAGGCGATTGCCGCGATGCCTCCGCTCGCCGTCCTGGCTAACAAGGAGATGGTCAACGCCGCGTTCGAGACGACGTTGGCGCAGGGCATCCTCTTCGAGCGGCGCCTTTTCGCGGGGATCTGCTCCACGGAGGACAAGGCCGAGGGAATGAGCGCCTTCGTCGCCAAGCGGCCTGGCGAGTGGAAGGGTAGATGACCTTCTAGGCCCCCTCCCTGGAAGGGAGGGGTTGGGGGTGGGTAGAGGCGCGCATGACGCAGGCCTAGTCCCCGCGACCTCCGTATCGCGACCCAAGACCCACCCCCGCCCCTTCCTGTCAGGAAGGGGAGAAGGAGAGAGAAGCAACATGGCGAAGATCGGTTTCATCGGCCTCGGCAACATGGGTGGCGGCATGGCGCTCAATCTTGCCAAGGCGGGGCATGACGTGGTCGCGTTCGATCTTGCCGAAAACGCGCTTGCTCGCGCCCGGGAGGGTGGCTGCCGCACCGCGGCAAGCGCGATCGAAGCCGGTTCGGATGTCGATGCGGTCATCACCATGCTGCCGGCGGGCAAGCACGTCGCCGGCGTCTACGAAGAGCTGTTCGGCGTCATCGCATCCGGTACGCTGCTGATCGATTGCTCGACGATCGATGTCGCAACCGCGCGCAGCAATATCGACAAGGCGACCGCCGGCGGCTTCGAGGCG
The DNA here is from genome assembly GCA_964242855.1 of uncultured Sphingomonadaceae bacterium. Taxonomy (GTDB): domain Bacteria; phylum Pseudomonadota; class Alphaproteobacteria; order Sphingomonadales; family Sphingomonadaceae; genus Solisphingomonas. Next base: position 50,730 of record CAXTBZ010000006.1, on the reverse strand, counting down.
GTCGATGCGCCCGTCTCGGGCGGTATCGCGGCGGCAAACGGCGGGACGTTGACGTTCATGGTCGGTGGGTCCGATACGGCATTCGCGCGCGCCGAGCCGCTTCTCGCCAAGATGGGCAAGGCGGTGATCCATGCCGGCTCGAGCGGCGCCGGGCAGAGCGCGAAGATCTGCAACAACCTGATCCTGGCTAGCCAGATGATCGGAACCTGCGAGGGGCTCGCCCTGGCGGTGCGCCTTGGTCTCGATCCGCAGACCTTCTTCGATATCGCATCGAAGGCGACGGGGCAGAGCTGGTCGCTGAACTCCTATTGCCCGCTGCCCAACGTCGGGCCGGAAAGCCCGGCCGATCGCGGCTACGAAGGCGGTTTTGCAGCCGGGCTGATGCTGAAGGACCTGAAGCTCGCACTTGCGGCCGCGCAGAGTGTCGACGCATCGACGCCGATGGGCGCCGCCGCCGAGGCGCTCTACCAGGCGTTCGCGAACTCCGGCGGCGCAACGAAGGATTTTTCCGGCATAATCGGCTTCCTCGATGGCAAGCTGCCGGGCTGAACGCGTCTGTAACAAATCGACATTCAGGGGAAAGATGCTGCGGCCATGTCCTGGTCTCGACGAAGGAGACCAACATGCCCCGCAAGCTCACTCGGTCCGAGCGTTGCCAGATCGGCCGCCACACGCCCGCCGCCGCACGTAAGCAGTGCGAGGGCGATGTGCATCGCGGCGTTTGCCGTTATTGCCGCTCGCCGATCATGCGCACCCACGCGACACGCATCTGGTTCGTGAGCGCGGTGCTCGCCTGATCCTCAGCCGCCGTGGTTGCCGCGATGATGGCGGCCACCGTCCCGGTTGAAGTCGTTGCCGCGGCCATTGCGGCGTTCCGGATGGATGTCGAGCTTGGGAAGTTCGTCGCGGGTGATCACCCCGTCGCCGTTGATGTCCAGCATCTTGAAGCGACGCAGTGCGGTGGTCTGGAACTCCTGCTCGCTGATCGCGCGATCGAAGTTGAGATCGGCGGTCACCACAGGCTCCGGCGCATCGAGGAAGCCGAAGCGCCCGGCGCCGATGCGCGTCGGATATGGGGGATCGGTGACGTTGCCGTCATCGTCGGTCTTGGCGAGGTTGGCGTCGCCATAGGTGCTGATCACGCGGATCTCTGGCGCGACCTCGCTTTCGTAGCGGTCGATTTCAGCGGGCTCGATCAGATGATTGTGATCGACATCGAGCGTCGCGAAGAAGCGCATCGCGTCGTCCTCGAACTCCTTGGGCGTGATGCGCTGATCGTGATTGGCATCGGCATCCCTGAACCATTGCTCGGCCGCCGACACACCGCCGGCGGTATGAAAGGGCTCACCCATTGGGCTGATGAAGATATGGCCGCCGCCGAGTGGCGCCACCGTCGCAGCGGCACCATTGACGGTGATGTCGGCAGGCGCCGGCGGCGCAGCTACGGGTGCTGGAGGATCGGCCAGCGCCGCGCCGGCCATCAGCAACGCACCCAGGGAAATACAAGCCGTCCGCATCATGATGTCCTTCAAGGTTGCTGCCGCGATAGCCTGTCGGCGGCGCCAGTCAAAGCGGCAGCAGCACGCGCGCGAGCAGCCCTCCCTCCTCCCGGTTGAACAGCTCGACGTCACCACCGTGCGCCCGTGCGACCGCGCGGGCGCTGGCGAGGCCCAAGCCGCTCCCGCCGGTTTCGCGGTTGCGCGATGGCTCGGCCCGGAAGAACGGTTCGAACACCCGATCGAGGAGGTCGGCAGGCAGGCCCGCACCATCGTCCGCAACCTCGATCAAGGCATGGTCGTCGAGCCGCGCGATGCGCACCCGCGCCTGCCCGGCGTAGGCGATCGCATTGCCAATCAGGTTGGCGAGCAGCGCCTTCAGCCCGGCCACGTCCGCATCGATCACGACGTCTTCGCCGGCTGCCACCGCTACATCGGCGCCGAGATCGACCATCTCGTCGGCCACGCTTTCCACCAGCGCCCGCAGGCTGAGCTTCTGCCGCCGCGGCGCGCGTGCGGTGTCGCGCACGAAGGCGAGCGACGCGCCGATCATCTCGCTCATCTCGGCGATGTCGGCTTCCATTGCGGCGCGCAGATGATGCTCGGCCTTCTCGACGCGCAACGCCAGCCGCATCAGCGGCGTGCGCAGATCATGCGCCATTGCCGCCGCCATGGTGACCCGATCGTCGACATAACGGCCGATGCGAGCCTGCATCTCGTTGAAGGCAGCCGCAGCCGTCGCGATCTCGGCCGGTCCATCGAGCGGCAGCGGGTCGGCGCGAGGATCCCGGCCGAGCCGTTCGGCGGCAGCTGCGAACAAGGCGATCGGCTTCACCACGCGGCGCGCGACCAGCCAGGCGAACGGGGCGACCGCGAGCAGCAGGCCGAGCAGCCAAAGCGCCATCCGCCAATGCCAGGGCTCGATCCCGTGCGTCGCCGGCTGGACGATCCGCCAGCGGCCGTCAGGCAAATGGAAGCCCGCGCTGAAATGCCCGAAGAGCAGTTCGCGGCCCATGCCCTCGGGTGGCCGGAAGCGCCGCATCGGCGGACCCATCAGCAAAGGCGGCCGATCGAAGTCGAGCCTCACGTCTGCGACGTTCCCGCCGAGCCGCTCCGCCAGCAACGTGCGCGCAGTATCGGCGCGCGGATCATTGTCGTCATCGGGCGGCGTCATGCTTTCGGAGACACGGTAATTGTCATCATGCCGGCCGCCGCGGAGCAGCTGTGCCACCTCGGCGATCGGGTAGAGCCTCGGCGTCGGCGGCGGAACGGTCAGCAGCAGTGCGAAATCGAGCAGCTGCGCGCTGATCAGCGCCACCAGCAGCACGCCGAAGATACGCAGGAACAGCGGCGGGCGGACCCTTCCGCGGCTAAGTCTCACGTCGGGCTCACCCTCGGCACGAACAAATAGCCCTCATTGCGCACCGTTCGGATGAGGTCGCTTTCGCCCGCACGCAGCTTGCGCCGCAACCGGCTCACCTGCACGTCGATCGCACGATCGAAGGCATCGGAGTCCGGGCCACGCGCGGCGTGGAGCAGCGCTTCGCGGGTAAGCACGCGGCGCGGATGTTCGACGAAGGCGCGCAACACCGCGAACTCGCCGTCGGACAGGTGGACGAGCACGCCCTCGGGATCGAACAGTTCGTGCGAGTCGAAATCCATCTGCCATCCCTCGAAAGAATAGCCATGGCGCGCCTCCGCCGCTTCCGGCGCCTGCCGTCGGCGCAGCAGCGCACGGACATGGGCCAGGATCTCCCGCGGCGAACAGGGTTTCGACAGGTAATGGTCGGCGCCGATCTCCAACCCGACGATACGATCCTGCTCGTCGCCCAGTGCCGACAGGATGATCACCGGCGGACCGCCCGCCTGCACCAGCCTTCGGCACGCGGACAGCCCATCCTCGCCCGGCATCATCACGTCGAGCAGGATGAGATCGATCCCGCCGCGCGCAAGCACCCGGTCCATCTCGGCAACGCTACCCGCGGTCGTCACGTGGTAGCCATAGGCGCCGAGCCGTTCGGCAAGCAGAACACGGATGCCGGCGTCATCATCCACCACAAGGAGGCGAGCAAGCGCATCGGCGCGGCTGTCGGCGAAAGCGGCCATGGTCATGATCCTAGCGCATGCCGCGCGCATGTGTGCGAGGGATTTCAGCGGTGCCCCGGCACGGACATCCGGCCGACACAAAGGCGCGCGAGCAGGATGTCATAGTCATTGAGGACGTCTCATGCGCAAGTTCCTGCTCCCTACCCTCGCCGTATCAGCAATGATGATGGGTGCGCCCGTAAGGGCCGATCCTTCCCCGCCGCCGCCCGGCATGGACCCGTCTCAATCTGCGTCCGTCCGCGCCGACGACATGGCACTGCTGCTTGGACTGCGACCCGATCAGCGGCCGGCGCTCGACCAGTTCCTTGGCGCGACGATGCCGCCTCCACATACGGACGGGGACGAGCGGCGTGGTCCACCCGATGCCGCGATGATGGAAGCGCGTATGGATGCTGCCCAGCGGTTCCGTGCGGGCCTCACCAGCGACCAGCAGATGCGTTTCGATGCGCTGGAGCGTCTCCGCCACGGCATGGGCGGGCATCGGCGCTGGGGTGGCGGCCGGCCTGATTAGGAAGCCGTCGGCAGGCCTGAGGCAGATCTTGAAGGTCCGTCGTTCGACGCGTTCGATGTGGAAGCGCTCGGCCAGTCGGCGGCTTCGACCGGGCGCGCGTTCTCGAGCTCCCGCCTGGACAGGTTTGTCGTGAAGGTCTCACCCGCCTGGAGATCGGCCCAGCGGATCATGCGAAGCGACCTCGCGCCGGGCATGGCGCCAAGTTGAACCACCAGGTAGGCAAAGCGGCCGCTGTCGCATTCCGCCATGCCACCGACGACGTGCGCCATCACGCTCCCGTCTGATCCCTTGATCGGCAAGCCCTCGAGTGAAAGCACCGGGAACAGGGGGGTGGAGGTGACTTCGCTCTTGCTGGCCGCCACCTTGGCACCATCTTCCAGCTTTGCGCGATGGCCGAGCCAGCGGTAGACGCCGATCGCATCGACGATCGCCAGGAAGCCGTTGGACCACAGCAGGTTCTGCTGATGGGTCAGCACCGCCTCGATCGTCCAGGCGATCGCCCCGACGGTGAAGATGACGAAGCCCCACCCGGTGATCCGCGTCCCGAGATTGGCGGCCGTGAGGATCGCCGCGATCATCGTGGCGATGGGTGCGATCCAGCCGGCTATATCGGTCACTACATTCTTTCCTTTGGCGAGCTTGGCTCTGCCGGCCGCGAAATCGGGGGCGAGATATCATCTCGGAACTGGCTAAACGGCATCAGCTCTCGGTAATCGCCTGCCCGTCGAAATCCTGAAAAGCATCCTTCACCTTGGACGCCAGCGCATCGTCCTCGAGATCCACCGAGACCGTGATCTTGCCGTTCAGCGCCGCGTCGTCGCGATCTTCAGGGCTCGGCGCGCCGGCTTTGGTGTCCGATCCAGCCTTGATCTCGCCGGCGCTGTTTTCATCACCATCGGTGACGATGAAGATGTCGGTTCGCTCGATGCCGAAATCCTGCACAAGCCGCTCGACCGTCATCTCGGCCTCACGCCGCGTCTCGAACTTGGCGGTCAGGGTCGTCGGCATGGGGCTCTCCTTGGCGGCTGCGGTAGGTTGAGCCCCTTCAACGAACAGCGGCGGTTTAGGTCCGAGCGCCCGACGCCATCTCCCAAAAAAGCTTTGCGCCTCAAAGCTCTCGCGGCTCGTTCGGCAGCTATGGACCAGAATGAAGCGCCGCTCGCAGACGCCTTGGCGGCGTTCGAACGCCATCCCGTCACCGGCTTCGGGGCACCGGGCCATAGTGGAGGCAAGGCGATGCCGACCGGCATGCGCCGGCTGCTGGGAAAGCGGGTGTTCCAAGCCGACGTTCTGACCCCCAAGGGGCTGGACGACCGCACCGAGGGGCTGCTTGCGCTGCAGCGGGCACATGAACTCGCCGTCGAAGCATGGCGAGCCGACTTCTGCCGGTTCACGACCGGAGGATCGACCCAGAGCCTGCACACCGCCATGGCCGCGGTGGCCACGCCGGGGGATACGATCCTCGTCGCAGCCAACGCACACAAGGCCGAGCGCAACTATGCATTGGCCGCCGGCCTCAATCTCGTCGCGCTTCCCATGGCGATCGACCATGACTGGGATGTCGAGCACGGCCCGACGTCTGAAACCGTCGCACAGGCAATCGAGGCGCATCCGCACGCCAAGGCCGTGCTTGTCGTCAGCCCGAGCTATCACGGCGTCGCGCTCGATGTAACGGGTATCGCCGCCGTTGCGCACACCAAAGGGCTGCCGCTGATCGTCGATGCGGCGTGGGGCGGTGCGTTCGCCTTCTCGCCGAGATTGCCAGCCGACGCGCTCGCGCAAGGGGCGGATCTTGCGGTCTATAGCCTGCACAAGACGATGGGCGCGCTGGCGCAAGGTTCAGCTATTTTAGCGCGAGGTGATCTGCTCGACCGCCAACGCCTGTGGCAGGCTTACGAGATGTTCGAGACGACGAGCCCGTCGGTGCCGATCCTGGCGAGCCTCGATGCGACGCGGCGCGATCACGCGGTGAACGGCGCGGCATTATGGGACGGCGTACTCGATCTCGCGGCCTCATTGCGCAAACGCCTCGCCGAGCTTGTTCCGTTACGGGTGTTCGGGCGTGGCGATGTTCCGGTGAACATGGATCTCGACGAGAGCAAGATCCTCATCGATGTCTCGGCCCTCGGCGTGAGCGGCTATGCCATCGACGATTGGCTCTACAAGCATCACCGGGTGAGCGTCGGCCTCTCGGACGGTCGCCATTTGTTGCTCATCGTCTCGCTCGGATCCACGCGCGCAGACACGAACCGCCTGATGCGCGGGCTGAAGGACTTGATCAAGCGGCTCCGCGACGACCCTTCGATCCTGCCATCCGTCGGCACTCTGCCCGGCATCGGCACGCTTGGTGTCGACATGGCGACGGATGGGCCGTCGGCTCTGTTCGGCGAGGCGGAACAGGTGCCCTACGAGCGCGCCGCCGGCCGCATCGCCGCCGAGACATTGGCGCCGGCCCCGCCGGGCGTGCCACGGCTGGTCCCCGGACAGCGGATATCTGCAGCGCACGTTGCATGGCTGGTGGCAAACCGCGATGCCGGCGCCTTCATGCTCGACCCGATCGACCCAAGCGAGCATATGGTGCGGGTCGTGGCAGAGAGTGCTGAGCGCGAATGGTCACCGTAGCAGCGCTTCAAGCTCGGCGGGACGGAGTTCGTGGACAAGTTGATCCATTCGGCACTGATGCGGTGCCTTGTCGGGACGCCAGCGGACCAGCTTGGTGCCATGCCGGAAGCGATCGGCGGTGACCTGATCATAGCCGACTTCGATCACTAGTTCAGGGCGTAAAGGTTGCCATTCGCTTGCTTTGCCGTCGTTCCAGCGGCTCGGGCCGCCCGGCGCCTTGCCGGTGAACCCCGGCGCACCGACAAGCGGCTGTAGCTTGGCCGTAATCGCTGGCCGCTCCTCGTCCGAGATGGCGGAGGTGAAGCCGACATGGTTGAGCTTGCCGTCATCGTCGTACAACCCGAGCAGGAGCGAACCGACGCCGCGCCCGTCTTTCGCGAGGCGATACCCACCGATCACGCAATCCGCCGTTCGATGCTGCTTCACCTTGAGCATCGCGCGTTCTCCCGCCCGGTACGGCTCGTCCAATCGCTTAGCGACCACACCATCGAGCGCGCCTCCGCTGGACGAAAGCCACGTGCGCGCATCCGCGACATGGGAACTGCAGGGCGAGAGCAGCAGCGCCGCCGATCCGTTCTCCGCATGGAAGCGATCGAGCTGTGCCCGCCGCTGGCACAATGGCCTTACCGAGAGGTTCTCATCATCGAGATGAAGGCAATCGAACAACATCAGCTGTGCGGGCGTTTCTCTCGACAGCTTGGCGATGCGACTTGCCGCTGGGTGCAAGCGCGCCTGAAGCGCATCGAACGACAGTATCCCACCAATTGGGATGATCAGCTCGCCATCGACAACGAAGCGCGCCTGCGACGTGGCCGTAATCAGTGACACGATCTCAGGAAAGTATCGGGCGAGGTCCTTGCCGGATTTTGACGCGATGTCGACGGCGTTACCGTCGCGGCGGATGATGGCGCGGAAGCCGTCCCACTTCGGCTCGTACTGCCATCCCTGACCGTCCGGCAGATCGGCCACCAGCTTGGTCTCCATCGGCTCGGGCATGGGCATCGCGGTCATGCTTGGTAGGGCTCCGATCGTGGCAGCAGCACCTGGGTCTCCTCGAGTAAAGGCAACGCGCGGACATACCGGCCGGGTGCGGCGTTCTTCCGCCATGTCGTCGAGTGTGATCCGCAGCGTCGCGTATGACGAGAAGGCGCAGCATCTAGGCGTCTTGTTCGTGAACGGCCTGCGCTACAACTATACCGACGTGCCTCCTGAAATCGCCCAAGCTCTCCGGTCAGCGCCATCAAAGGGAGCTTACTTCAACGCGCACATCCGCGACCGCTTCGCTTATGTGCGTGACCGATCAGGCTGAGACCGCCGCCGCGCTAAAATGATGCTTCGGGATATGCGTAATGCGGCAAGCCAGATCCGCCTCCCCGGAAGCGATAATATAATGATCGCCGGCGTCTACGATGCCGGTCGTGAAGACGATGTCGCGGAGGTACATCTGATGTTCGAGCGGCTTTGTCAGCTTTGGATTGGCTTCGAGCAGGGCCTGATGTTCAGTGCGGACCACCCGCGCAGGATTGGCAAGATCGAGAAGCGACCAATAGGTTCGGTAGACGCCTACGCCGCCATTGGGCTCGACACCGTGCCACAAGCTAAGCCAGCCTTCAGCGGTCCTGATCGGCGGCGCGCCGCCGCCCATCCGCGCCGTCGCCACAGTGGCAGCGTGCGGCCGCAGCCCAGGGTTGCGATGCGGCTTCCAGTGCCGCGCGTCGGGTGAAGTCGCCAGGTTGATAGAAGGCCCTGCCCGCCACTCGCTATCCCGCGGGTACGCAAAATAAAGGTCGCCGAGCGGCCGGGTCTGCGCCCAGTATTCCCCGTCGATGAGGCCTTCGAAGATCAGCATGTCCTTGTTCTGGTGATCGAGCACGATGTCGTCGAACGCCCAATCAAGGCCGTTGCTCGACGTGTACAGCGTTGTGGCCTGCCGCTCGGGGCTAACCGAGCAGGTGGTCATCAGATAGGTGTCGCCCACTTTGCTGATCCGCGAGTCCTCCAGTCCATAGCACTGGAAGCTGTGCTGCGGGGCAATCGCCTTGTCGTAGTGCCATGCCACCACTTCGCACCCGTCGGGGCTGAGCTCCACTGGTAGCAGCCACGAGAGCGAGGTGAGCGCCATGACCTTGCAGCCGCGATCGCGCAGCATGAACCAGCGGGGATCGGTGGAGACGGTTTCCGCAAGCAGCCACGCGTCAAGCTCATATCCGCCGGGATGCCACCGTATCGCATGGACATGATCGCCGCCGATCGGGTCGCGCAACGCCTCGGCCACGCGCACCATCAGCAGCAGGTTGCCATTGCCGAGACGTGTCAGGCCGGGGTTGAACGCGCCAAGCACATAAGTCTGCGTATCGAGCTTGCCGGCCAGCGGTGATCGCGACAGGTCGATGTCGTCGGGCACCACCACCAGCCGGTCTTCGGGGAAGCTCATTGCCCCTCCTGTATCGGTCGACCCCGCCGAAGCAAGCAGCCGCTACAGCCGGCTAGCCGCTTCAGTCCTTGACCTCGTCGATGTCATCCACGTCCAGGTCCAGATGTTCTTCGATCGCCTCGGCGATCAGGTCGAGCTGCTCGGGCGTAGCGGACAGTTCCAGCTGACCACCGTCTTCGTCCTCGATGGTCAGGACGTAACCTTCGCCAGCCATCTCGATGGTGAAGTGTGCAAGTGCCTTGGCCATGATGTTCTCCTTCGAGCGCACAACGCAGTGCGACGGCGGCGTGTCCGCACAACGCGTTGAATAAATATCTTTTCGCGAGCCGGAGGCTCTCGTTGCATGAGCGCTCAGGCGGCCTCGTGGAGCATCGCTTCGACGAGCTGCCGCGCACGAGCGAGCCTGTCGAACGGATCGGCGATGGCTTCGACGAGAAGATGCCGCCCCTTCTTCTCCACGAGCCCGAGCGAAGCGACCGCAGGCGGCGCTGGTCCGTCGAAGCTGAGCGCGATCGCCCCCGGTCCTGCGTCGATACGCCGGATGCCGAGTTCACGTGCCGCGAGCCGCAACGCCGCGACCTGCAGCAGCGTGGCCGCCTCTTGCGGTACAGTGCCGAAACGATCCTCGATCTCCGCCTCCAGGCTATCCAGCGCACCCGCGCAGTCGATGCGGGCCAGTCTCGCGTAGAGAGCGAGACGCACGGACACATCGGGGATCCAGGCTTCCGGAAAGGTGCCGGCGATCCCCAGATGCAGTTCAGGCGTCCATCGATCGACATCCTCGCCGCGCGCGCGGCTTATGCCAGCCTGCAGGAGGTGCTGGTAGAGATCGACTCCGATCAGCTTCATGTGGCCCGCCTGGGCACCGCCGAGCAGATCGCCGGCGCCGCGCATGTCGAGATCACGCGCGCTGATGGCAAAGCCAGCGCCCAGCGTATCGAGCGCCTGCAGAGTACGAAGCCGTTTTAGCGTCGCGTCCGAGATCGACGCATCGGGTGCGGTGGTGAGCAGCAGCTGACCGCGTCGGCTCCCGCGACCGACCCTGCCGCGGAGCTGATGAAGCTGCGCCAGGCCGAAGCGGTCGGCATGCCAGACGATCATTGTATTCGCCCGCGGCACGTCGAGCCCCGCTTCGATAATGTTGGTCGCCAGCAGGACATCACCGTCGCCCGAGCCAAATCGCACCATCGCCTCGTCGATCTCGGCCGCCGGGAGCTTGCCGTGCGCGCTGAGGACCCGAAGATCCGGCACCAGCCGGGCGAGACGCTCGGCGACGGGTGCCATGTCCTCGATGCGAGGAACGACGACGAAGCTCTGGCCGCCGCGACCCTGCTCACGCAGCAGCGCGGTACGCACCACCGCGTCGTCGAAGGGCGCGACGTTGGTGCGTACCGGCTGCCGGCGCGCTGGCGGCGTGGCGATCACCGACATCTGCTGGAGGCCTACGAGCGCGGACTGCAGGGTGCGCGGAATGGGCGTCGCCGTAAGCGCCAGGACGTGGTCGGCACCGAGGTTCCGGAGCCTCGCCTTGTCGGCAACCCCGAACCTCTGCTCCTCGTCGATGATGACGAGCCCGAGATCCTTGTAGCTCATTCCTTTGCCGGCGACGGCCGCCGTTCCGATCACGACCGCTACGGACCCGTCCGCCAAGCCTTTCTTCACCGCGGCCTTCTCGGACGCGCTGGAAAGACGTGAGAGGCCCGCCACTTCAACCCCGATCGAGGCGAGCCGCTTTGTGAAAAGCTGAAGGTGCTGCCGGACCAGAACGGTGATCGGCGCAGCGATCGCCACTTGCTTGCCGGCGAGGACAGCAAGCGCCGTCGCCCTGAGCGCAACCTCGGTCTTGCCGTAGCCGACGTCGCCGATCACGAGCCGGTCCATCGGGTGACCGGAGGCGAGATCGGTTCGCACGGCCTGAATGGCGCGCGCCTGATCGGGTGTTTCGGTATAGCCGAAATTGGACGCAAAGCGCTCGTATGCGCCAGCTTCGGGTTCGATGACGGCCGCCTTACGCTCCGCCCGTTCGGCCGCAATTTCGGTCAGCTCGCGGGCACTCGCTGCGATTGCTTCGTCAATGGCGCCGCGACGCTTCAGCCAGCTCGATCCATCAAGCTTGTCGAGCGTCACGGCATCACGATCGGCTCCGTAGCGCCAGATCCGGTCGGCCTCGGCAGCAGGGACCAGGCGCCGAGCACCGGCGGCATATTCGAGCACGATCGCGTCGCCCGCATCCGCCTCAGCCGGCAATGCCTCCAAGCCGGCGACGACCCCGATCCCGAAATCCTCGTGGACAATGACGTCGCCGATCGTGACGGTCTGTATATCCGCGCTGAAGATGCCGGCCGAGTTGCTCCGCTCGTGCACTACCGCGCGGCTGCCGAGCAGGTCAGCCGCAGCGACCACCGCCAGCTCGGCCGTCCGCCAACCGGAGCCGACGGGCATCTGGAGGGACATGATCTCCGCTTGGGTTGTTTCGATCTCGGCCCAACTGCCGAGAGCATGCATCTCGGTCTTCAGAACACGCTCTATCCGCGGCCGCAGGAAACGCAGGTCGCGCGCGCTGCCGACGATCAGCAGGCGCCCCCCATCTTGCAGGAAAGGACGTGCCCAGGCGCTGAACGCACGCAACGGCGCGCGGCGTTCAGCGAAGCGGGGCACAACCTCCGCGTCGGTCGCAGCGATACACCGCGCGGACCGAACAAGCCGCTGCCACTGCGCATCGTCCAGCACCGGCAGCGGCACGTCTGAAGAGGCGCCGCGCACGTCATCGACCAGCGTCATAAAACGCCGCCTGCGTTCGTCGATACCGACATCGGTAATTACGGTAGCGCCTGGTAGGTATGCGAGCAGATCGCCGGCGTCTTTACCCGCGGAAGGCTCACTCACTCGACCGATAGCGAGTTGATCGCAATCGTGCGTCGTCAGCTGAGTGACGGGATCGAACCTGCGGATGGCAACGATCTTGCCAGCGTCGATCTCGACACGGCACGGCGCTTCAGCGTCCGACGGGAAGATATCGACGACCTCGCCGCGCACCGCAATCTCGCCTGCCTCGTCGACGCGATCATCGTGAAGATAGCCGATGCCGCTGAGCATTTCCGTCAGGCTCGCGATGTCCGCGTCCGCGCCAACCTTGATCAGGGGCGGCGCCTCGTCGAAGATGGCCGGCGGCGGGTAAAGGCAGAGAGCTGCCTCGACCGTCGTCACCAGGCAGCAACCCGCATCACCGTGCTCGTGCCGAAGTCGATAGAGCGCCGATGCTCGCCGACCGGCATTTGCCGGCGAAGGCGGAGAACGATCGCCGGGGAGAGCATCGCTCGATGGAACATGAACAATGGTGGCCGCCGGCGCGGCTAGCCTAAGCGCCGCCGCTATTGCGCCGGCGCGCTGCTCGTCCGCCGCAATGAACAAGATCGATCGATCTGGAAGCGAATCGGCTAGGATACCGACGACAACGCCAATCGAAGCTGCCGCCGCTTCGCGTATGTCCTGATCTTGGTCTTCATCCCCTCCTGATCGGCTCATCGCGCAAAGCGCCGTCCATTCGGCTTCACTGGCGCGCCAAGGGGAGGGTCAGGCAGTGCACACCGCCGCCACAATTGGTGAACTCGCTGAGTTCAATCTGTGAAACGTCATAGCCCTCGCGCGTCAGCTGATCCGCAACGGGCGTGCCACTTGCCGCGAGGATGCGCCTGCCGCCAAGCGCCAGAACATTACAGCCGAGGCGGCGTGCGTCCTTGTACGAAACGGGAAGTAGGTCGATCCCGGCCTGCTGCAGCTCGGACAGGAAGGCGTTGTCGAGAACGTCGACGCACGCGAGCGCCTGATCCGCAGAAACTGCCGAGAACTGCGTATCGAGATGAAGGAAATGCGGATCGAACCGGTAGATCAACGCGCGCCAGCCATGCTGTTCGAACAGCGCCGCAACTGACCGCGCGCCCTGTTCGTCGGTACGCTCGCCCGAGCAACCGATCATGACAAGACCGTCGCGGAAGATCGAGATATCGCCGCCTTCGACGGTACCGTTCGGCACTTGGGGCAGAACCGGCACGCCCATCAAACGAACATGATCGGCAAGCAGCAAAGCTTCGCGCCGCCTGTGCGCCGCGCCGGGTGCGAGCGGAAGATAGCCCCACGGAGTCATGATCCCGGCGTCTCGCGCATAGACCATATCCGGAAGATCGTGCGCGCCGTCCGCGGTGTGAACCCTGACGTCCGCAGCCTGTAGCGCGTCGACCAGGGCACGATGCTGATCGCGTGCGACCTGTTGATCGGTGTGGTAGCCGTCGCGCAAATTCTCCCGCGTGACCGAACAGCATGGCACCGGAGCAAGATGATCCGGCGACACCAAGAGCACATCGGTCAGGCGAGCGCTTTCGGAGCTGACACCCCAACGTGTCGTAGGTTTGGCGAGGAGGCTGGCTCCGCCTCCGCCTTGCGATGACGAGAAATCGATCTTCATGATCAGGCCTCATTGCTCGCTGCAGGAAGCGAACGCGGTGCCCAGAGCGCCTGGCGATAGCGGGCGAAGCAACGCTCGCCGCAGCGGAGACGAATGAGAGCGCCTTCGGCCATCGCACGAGCGCGACGAGGATCCTCGGCAACCGCCGGCCGAATCGCCTCTCGGTTCCAGTCGGCACTGTGCTTGACGTCGAGGACAGCATGAAGATCGAAGTAGCGGCGCTCGCGATCGCTGAGGCCAATGCGGCGCAGACCTGCCGCGGTCGCCGCCGAGCGATCTGGAGCGGTGAGTTCGATCACGCCGAGCGCGCCGACCGAGTGCCACGCATAGCGTCGCGATGCCGCCATCGCGGTCATCGCGTTGGCAAGCGCGAGGCTTTCCCACACCGTGGCCTCGATCGAAGGAGCGACGCCGAGGGTATGCGCCAATGCTTCAAGCATCGGCCCATGCATGCCGAGACGATTGCCGCGCCCCATCTCGTCCCAGTAATTGCGCGCAAGCTCGAGCTTCGGCCCGACCGGCAGCTTGACCTGGGTCATGGCGACCAGATCGTCGAACCCGGCTTCTCCGGCCGCTTCCTGCTCGAAGAACCACACCAGCTGCTCGCGGGATGCGGTCTCCGCGATCCACGCAAACAGAGGGTCACCCTGCCCGGGCCCGTCCTGCTTAAGCTGCTCGAACCAGGCGATGAAACCATCCGGATCGGTCGGAACATCGGCGGCCCGGTCGCTGATCTCCTGCCTCAGCTGCTCGACGAACTCGCCTTCGATCCGCTGCATGTCGTGATCTGCGGCAAGCTGCGCTTCCCAATCGTCCTGCGGGAAGGCGGGAGACAGACGGTCGCGGTTCCAACGTGCCAGACGTCGCTGCGTATCCGCGCGAAGATAATCCGGCGTGGTTTGCACGCCGGTGCTTGAGAATGATGTTGCCATGAGGCTCTCCTGTTCAAAGCAGAACCCGCAAAGCGCTTGTTGGTTGCTCGCAAAGAGTCGGAGGGGACCGCTACCGTCCTGAAAACATGAGTCGTTTAAAGCACTTCCGCCTTTCCTCGGCCCGTGGTGGGCGGTGAGCCCAGCGTGCCGAGCGTATGCGGAGCATAACCGGTACAGCATCGTTTCATCGACTGAACGGGGAGCTTGAAGATGTCAGGATCAGCAGCCGAAGTCGTGAACAACGAGGCCGAAAGCCGCTTCGAACTCGCAATTGACGGCGGAACGGCCATCGCCGCGTACGAGCGCGATAGCGACGTGCTGACCTTCATGCACACGCATGTTCCCGCCGATTTGGAGGGCCGAGGTGTCGGAACCACGCTGATCGACGGTGCACTCGCCGATGTTCGCGCGCGGCACCTGAAGATCATCCCGGCATGCTCCTTCGTGCGCGCCTATGTGCAAGCGCATCCGGCCGTTCGGGATCTCGTAGCGTGACGATCGCAGAGGCCTGGCATTATCATGATGGTGACGTCGCTCTTCGCGGCGAAATCTACCAACCGGTCGGTAAAGCGAACGGGCGGGCTGTCCTGGTGGTCCATGAAGCCGACGGCATCGGCGGCAACGTCCGGCGTCACTGCGCACTGCTCGCCGAAGTCGGGTATATCGCGGCTGCGGCCGATCTTCATGGTGGTGGCCGCGTTCTCGCGGGAGACGAGATGACGCAGGCGATCGCCAGCTTTCGTGCCGACCCTACGGCTTTCCGCAATCGCGTCCGCGCCGGCTTTGATGCGCTCTGCGCGCTTCCAGGCGTCGATCAACGGTACGTCGCCGCGATCGGCTACTGTTTCGGCGGCGCGGCAGTGCTGGAACTTGCCCGCAGCGGCGCACCAGTCGCGGCAGTCGCGAGCTTCCATGGATTGCTGACGACCGCGCGGCCGGCGCTGCCGGACACCATCTCGGCGCGCGTCCTGGCGTGCACCGGTGCGCGCGATCCGCTGGTTCCGTTCGACGATGTCGCCACCTTCCAGTGCGAGATGATGGACTCCGGCGCAGACTGGCAGTTGCTGGTTTTCGGTCGCGCGTTGCACAGCTTCACGAATGCTGCGGTCGACGCGGCAGGCGATCCGCGCATGGCCTATGACGACGTTGCCGAACGCCGCTCCTGGAAATTCCTGCTCGGCTTTCTGGAAGACACGTTCGCGGCTGCCTGAAGCGTTCCATCGCCGACAGGTACGTGATCGTATCTACGGATCAAGAGCATGAAACAAGCGACCTTCTCATGCTTTAGTCTCGCGTGCACAGGGAGATAGCCATCAAGCCGGACCGGCGCTCGTGTCTCTTCGATGGAGCCGGCCGACGGGCCGTCGCTATCGCCGTGCCGCTCAAGGACGAGGCTGCGCACATCCCAGCCATGCTTGCCGCCCTGGATGAGGCGGCGTGCTGCTACGGCGCCCTGGTGACTGTCGTCGTCGTTGCGAACGACTGTGTGGATGCGAGCGTGGCGTTGCTGGAGTCGTATGTACCGCGGCACATTGATCTCGATTGGCGTGCCGTGTCGATGTTGCCGGGCGCGTGCCACGCGGGTTGGGCGCGACGGCTCGCGCTTGATGTAGCCGCCGACCATCTTAGCAGGCCCGGCGACCTGCTGTTGTCCACCGACGCCGATACGCTGGTCAGCCCCCAGTGGCTTCGCCGCATCGTCGGCTATGTCGATGAAGGCTTCGATGCTGTCGCCGGCCACGCACTTACCCGCGCCGAGGAGCGGAGAAGGCTCGGCGTCAAGGCCAAGAACCGGCTCGATCGGATCGGCCGCTACTACACCGCACTTGCCTATCTGCAGGCGGCTGCAGAGCCTGTGCCCGATGATCCCTGGCCGCGGCACTTCTACGAGGGCGGAGCTAGCATCGCGCTGACGCTTGCGATGTATCGCCGGATCGGTGGCGCACCGACTCCTTCTCTGGCCGAGGACAAGGCGCTGTTCGACCGGGTACGCGCTCATGGCGGCAAGGTGCGCCACCCGGTGGACGTGCGCGTCTTCACCTCCTGCCGAACCCAAGGTCGGGCGCCGGGTGGAATGGCCGACGCGCTGGCGCAGTGGATTGTCCAACCCGAAGATGCTCCGCTCCACGAGCTCTACAATGTTGCAGCGTCGCTTGGTGGCAACGCGACGGGTGCCGATCGGATCAGCTTCGATACGCTAGGTAAGGCGCAAGCCGAGGCGCAACGCCGCATTCGCGCCATGCGCCAGCCCTCAAACGCGCCGCCACAGATCGAGCCGGTACTGGTCGTGCCGTTCAGCAGTGACGACCGTCACCGCCTCGTCCAGGTCGCTGCGAAGAGCATCGACGGCGGCGTCTCCGCTGAGCGGATAATCGGTCTCACCAAGCCAGTGGACGAGCAGGAGGTGGCCGCCTGATCGGGTCGATCGCCGAAGATAAGCGGCCAGGCGTTCGACATCCGGCCGGTCAAGATAATAGACGACCTCGGAAAGTAGGATGAGATCGAAGCATCCGTCGGGTGAATTTTCCGGTAGTTGACGGTTTTCGAACCGAATGTGCGGCAGCGACGCGCATCGCACGCGGGCCGCAGCGAGCGCGGTGTCCGATACATCGATCGCAAGCAGCTCGTCGCAGCGGGTTCCAAGCTGGGCGGTCAGCACGCCGTTGGCGCAGCCAACCTCCAGGATAGAGCCAACACGCGGAGACGGGAGCGCCTGCAAGGTACGGGCGTATTTCGCGGCCTCATAAGGGCTTGTCTCGAAGTCCCAAGGGTCGCCCTTCTCCCGGTACAAGTCCTCAAAGTAGTCGGGCGGAATGCTGGCGTCACGACGCATTGGCTGTTCTCCCGGTGAGCAGGACGAGGCGCGGGCGCGCGGCAAGATCGATCATCGCCTGTGGCAGGCGAAAGGCGTCGGGCGCGCCGCCAATGCGCGTGCCGGTCTGGCTGCGATGGCACGCGATCGCCCGCTTCTGTCGATTTCGCCCCTCGGCAACGTCGATCACGGTTGAACGATAACCGCGCAGTTTCTGTTCGACGTCCGGGATTGTCCAACCCCAGACCAGATACTCGTAGAGCCGCACGTTCAGACGCCGCGCCAGCGCCATCGCCAGCGTGGCGGCTGCTTCATGGTCGCAATGCGGCTCGCCGCGCCATGTCACCGCAATAGCGCGTATCCTGCGCTGGCGGCACCAGGCGACGAGCGATCGCAGGCTTTGTGCAAAGAGCGAGCTATCTGCATCACAGGGAGCGGCGTCCGGCCAGCCGAGCACCAGCGGTGGCGCGGTCACGCCCAGTGCACGCATGGCGTGGCGCGCCTCGGCCGCTCGGGCTGAAGCAATCCTTGTCGCGCTCCATCCCGGCGCGTCGCGGTGCGATCCCTCCCCGTCGGTCAAGAAGGCGACGAACGCCTCCCCACCTCTAGCGATGATCCCAGCGAGCAGGCTGCCCACGCCAAGGCTCTCGTCGTCTGGATGCGGCGCGATCACGAGCCACGGCGCCAGCCGCGCTGCCTCGCTTATCGTCATCCGTTGCGACCGAAGGGCCAGCCGCCGCCAGGCGCCTGCACCCGGCGCTACCACCAGGGATCCTCGCCCCAGCAATCCGCCTGGAGCCACGCGGCTGCAGCGCGATTCCGCGTCTGATCGGGCACCGGCTGGCGGAGGTAGAGACCGAGATCGCGCGTGATCCGGTCGATCGGATTGCCGGTGAAGAAGGATGCGGTGCCGACGGCTCGTGCAGCCGCCTCCATGACGGCCAGCCCCGCGTCTTCGACAACGCCGCGCGCCATCAGCACCAGCGCCACTGCTTGGTCCGACTGAGCCTCAGCTGCCTGCGCCGCACGACGCACCCATTCGCCGGCACTGCGCGCAGCAACGACACACGCGCCGAAACGCGCACGCTGGATCGCATCGTCTCCTTTGCCGCTGCCGACCAGATGAGCCCGTAAGTGCCGAACGAGGCCCTCGACCGCGCCTAGCTGGACAGCGGTGAAGCGCCAAGCGCCAGCGCTGAAGCGGGGTTCGCGCTCATAGTCGTCGGGATCACCGATCAGGCTTTCGGCACCGATCTTGAGGCCCGAAAAATCGAATATCCCGCTGATCGTGCCCTTCATGCCACGAACACGCCAATTGCCAACGTCGGCGCGGTGCGCTTCGCCTGTGAGATCGACGTTGACTAGTTGCTTCGCCCCGTCCTCGCGCAAGGCGGTGACGATGGCATTGTCCACTCTGCCCGCGCCGGTCGCGAAGCTCTTCTTTCCTTCAAGCCGCCAGGTACCGGGCCCGTCCCGCACGATCCTGAGGCCCGGGTTCGGCTCGGTGGCCCAGACGCCGAACAACGCACCACCATCAGCGGCCTGCAACATCGTGCGGCGCTGATCCTCCGAGCCATAGGTGGCGACAATCTGGAGCCCGTTGACGTGTCCCTCGAACAACCGGCCCAGGCTGAGATCGGCTCGGCCGATCAGGCGCAGAACATCGAGTAGCTCGCGTGTCCTTGGCCCCGGAGTGACCTCGGCAAATCCGCTCCAGGCAAGCGTCCCGCGCAAGGCATCGAGGCGCTCGGCAGGAAATTCCTCCACCTCCCACGGCTCGCCTTCCCACTGTTCGACCAGCCGCCGGACCGGCGCCACGATGTCGAAGGTTCCAACCCGTTGATCCATGCTGCTGTCTGCTCTCATATGTCCTTCCGAACCAACGCAGCACCGGCATGCGAGTTCAGCGAGGGGCCGATCCGCTCGCTCACGCGTTTATTGCGACTGAGATCGAGGAGATCGTGATGAGTGACGACAAGCCGATGCAGGCTGACGGCCAGGGTACTGAGCGCAAGACCGACGACGCGGAAGTAGCCTCTCGCAAGGGCGGATCAGGCGAGTCCGGCGGCGGCGCCTATCCTAATCCGCACACCGGGAAGGACGGCGGCAAGGATCGGCCGGGCAGTTTCCTAGGCCACGGCGGACAATCGCACATCGACTATGAAGGCCCGGACAATCCGAATGCGACCACCGAGAAGGAGTGAGCCCAGGCCGATCTAGCGTTCTGCAGCGTAGATGCGGTCGAGGGCTTCGGCAGTCGCGACCAATTGCCGGGCGGCAGGATCGAAGCTTCGGTCCTCCGCAAGCCGAACGGCCCAGAGCGAGGCTGCGCGGCCGCCCCAGTCGTCCGGTGGCGAACTCAGCCGCTCACGCTTCGTGCCGGTAAAGCGCTCGGCCGTGAAATCGTAGAACGAGCCATCGACATTGCGCATCGCTGCGCCGCCTGCTGTGCCATAAAGTTCGGCGCTGATAACCGCATCGCAGCCGGCGTGCAGGCGCCACGAGCAAGCGAGACGCACCACGACGCCGCCCTCTAGCACCAGCGTTGCCACGGCAAAATCCTCGACCTCGGTCGATTGGAGCGGGCGCCCTCCAGCAGACAAATGCGAGGTGACGGCGATTATACGCGGAAAGTCGAGGAGCCACAGCGCCAGGTCGACCAGATGCACACCCAGATCCATCACGCAGCCGCCGCCAGACAGTGCCTTGTCATAGAACCACGGCTTGCCCGGCCCGTAGGCATTGTGAAACACGAGGTCGATCGCATGGACCGATCCCAGGTCGCCCGCCTCGATCAACTGGCGGATGCGATCGACGCCTGCAGTATGTCGATAGGAGAGATCGACCGCCAGTAGCCGATCCGCGTCGCGCGACGCCTCTATCACTGCGACAGCCTCGGCGGCGTTGCGGCCGAGCGGCTTCTGGCAGAAAACCGCGGCGCCTGATCGGAGGGCGCGGATCGACTGTTCGGCGTGGAGCGCACTAGGCGTGGCGATGACAATGCCGTCGAGCTTCATGTCCAGCATCGCGTCGAAGGATGTCGCCTCGCTTGCCCCAGGTGCGAGTGTCAGCGCTTCGGACATCATCTCGGGCGAAGGATCGCAGATCGCTGCCGCTTCGATCGCGCCGGTTCCGATCATGGCGCCCATGCGGTGGCGTCCGATCCAGCCTGCGCCCAGGAAGCCGACACGCGGACGGCTCACAGCATCACCAGCGCTTTGACGAAGTCTCCGGGCTTGTCACGGGTGGCGTCCAGCGCTTCGCCAAGCTCTTCGAGCGAATAGCGATGGGTGTAGAGCGGCGCCGGATCGAGCGCGCCCGATGCGACCAAGGCGACCGCTTCGCGAAGGCCTGCTAGCGCCACCGCCGGATCGCGTTCGTGCGCGTTAATGACGTCGATGCCCTTCCAGTTCCACATCTGCATGTTGACCTGGCGCGGACCGTCCTGATGATAGCCTGCTACCACCAGCTTGCCGCCTTCGCGCACCAGTTCTCCGGCGAGATCGAGCGGCCATTGTTTGCCGACCGCCTCGATCACGCGATCGCCATATCCGCCATTGGTGAGGGATTTCACTTGCTCGATGATCGCGTAGTGATCGTCCATCACGATCGTGTCGATTGCACCGTACTGCCGCGCCAGTTCGAGCGAGGAGGGTCTTCGCGATATCGCAATCACCCGCGCGCCGGCGTCGGTCGCCAGACGGCACAGCAGCGCCCCGAGGAAGCCGATGCCGACGATGACGACCGTTTGCCCTGCGTGAATGTCGCTGCGGCGGAAGATGTTGATCGCGCAGCCGAGCGGCTCGCCCGGCAAAGGCTGACCTTTCAACGTGTCGGGCAAATCGATCACCGCATCGGCGGGTGCGATGTCGTATTCGGCAAAGCTCTTCCCCGACAGCATCGCCACGCGTTCGCCGACGACTAGACCATCCACGCCTTCTCCCAAGCGATCGATGACACCCCAGCCTTCGTGGCCGAGTTCCCCTGGATCGCGCGGGAACTCCATCCATTCAGGCCCACTCCACGGGCCGAGATTGGACGCGCATACGCCGCATCCTTCGAGCCGGATGCGCACTTCGCCCGCACCCGGCTCCGGCATGGCAACGCGCTCGATCCGCATGTCACCCGCGCCCATCAGCACCGCGGCACGCATCGATTTCTTGGTCGTCATTCAGGGTCTCCGGCCGCCATTGCAACCAACAGGGCGAGAAAGCTATTATGCGGTGAGTGTTTGGAACGCAGGAGGCTCATGATGGCCACGACCAAGTCGACGACGAAGACCGACGGTGCGCACAAGACGGTGCAGCCGTCCGAGGAACTGGGCGCCGTTGTCGGCACCAAGCCGCTGAAGCGGACCGAAGTCGTGAGCAAGCTTTGGGTATACATCAAGTCGAATAAGCTTCAGAATGCGAAGGACGGTCGTCAGATCGACGCCGACGAGAAACTCGAGAAGGTGTTCGGGAAGAAGCAGGTCAGCATGTTCGAGATGAACAAGCTTGTTTCCGGGCACCTTAAGTAAATCCTGTTCGGCCTTCATCCGGCGGCTGATCCGCCGATGAAGGTCTCGACCGCATCATAGGCCTGATCATCGCTCATCTGCTCAGGCGGGTGCTTGCAGAAGTAGGCCGATGCCGGATGGACGGGACCGCCGATCCCGCGATCGCGCGCCAATTTGGCGCAGCGGATCATATCGATTGCCACGCCGGCCGAGTTGGGGCTGTCTTCCACGGACAAGCGCAACTCTAGGTTCATCGGCACGCCGCCAAACAGCTGGCCTTCCATGCGGATGAAGGCGATCTTGTTATCGTTCTGCCAGGCGACATAGTCTGACGGGCCGACATGGATGTTCTCGTCCGCAACCCGTTCGGCGGCGACGGCCTGAACCGCTTCGGTCTTGCTGATCTTCTTGGATGCGAGCCGCGCCCGGTTGGACATGTTGAGGAAGTCGGTGTTGCCGCCGGTGTTGAGTTGGTAGGTCCGGTCGAGCTTCACGCCGCGTTTGGCGAACAGGTCGGTTAGGACGCGATGCACGATCGTCGCGCCGACCTGCGCCTTGATGTCGTCGCCGACGATCGGCACACCTGCCGCCTCGAAGCGTGCCGCCCAGGCGGGGTCGCTCGCAATGAACACGGGAATAGCATTCACGAACGCGACGCCCGCCTCCAGCGCACATTCAGCGTAGAACTCGGTCGCCTGCTGACTGCCGACAGGCAAATAGTTGATGAGCACGTCGACATGCGCCTCCTGCAGCGCCATCACAACGTCATCATGCGTCGGTTCGGGCTCGTCCGACGGCACGAACGTGCGCTCGTCGACATATTCGGCCATGTGCGGCGCGATACCGTCAAGGACGCGCCCCATGCGCACCGCGACCCCGCTCCGTGGCACTTGCGCGCAGAAAATGGTGGTGCAATTCGGCTTCGCGAAGATCGCATCGGCTACGTCCTGCCCGACTTTGCGCGCATCGACATCCCAGGCGGCAGCGACGTGGATGTCGCTCGGTCGATAGCCTGCCAGCTCCCAATGCATCAGCCCGACGACATCGTTGGTACCGTCTCGATAGTGCGCGATTCCCTGTACGAGCGAACTCGCGCAATTGCCGACCCCGACGATGGCAAGGTTGATCGGGCGGGACGCGGGCGACAACATCTCAACAGGCTCCGAGGCTGGCACTTGCCGGCTGCGTAGCCGTGGTGCTGGCGGGCGCATAGCGTTCGATCATCCAGGCGCAGAAGTCGGCAAATGCCTGCGGATCGCGCGCAGCGCTGGTGTGATGCGGCGAGACGCCAAGATGCTCGGGCGTGAAGCAGAAGGTGACGGTGACCTCAAGATCGGCAAGTGCCGCCATCTGCCGATCGAACCAGTCGAGCGCGCCGGGGCGGAAGCTGTCTGCCCAGGACAACCCGGTTCGCAGATGGCGGACACCCAGCCGCTTCATCCAGGCGACCGCCTCATCGAGCCGCGGATCTTCGAAGTGGAACCACTGCATCAGCCCCATGTCGGCGGCGTGGCGGGCATAGTGATCCAGGGCGGGCTTGGGACTGCCGTCTTCGCGGATCAGACCCATGTAGAAGTGGCGGTAGTAGCTCGATCCTTCCGCCTCGCGGTGGCGCGTCTCGGCGCCCCACGCCATCGGAAGGTCGTACAGCGAGTACCAGAAGATACGCGGCACGCGCCCAATAAGCAGTTCTGCAGTGCGATCGATCCCGAATACCTGCACTTCGTCGGCGCCGAACGAGCCAACGCCGACTTCGGTCACCCATACCGGCTTGCTCGTTGCCGCTTCAATCTCGGCGATCTTGTCTGGCCAGGCACTGATCGGCCACAGGTTCCAGTCGAGCGGAAAGCCATGCACCGCCACCACGTCCACCGCATCGAGCGCGCCATGCCCATCCATGCGCCGCAACCAGTGCGGATCGATCGGCGACATGCCGCCGAGTACGCGCGTGACACCGGGGTTGATCGCGCGAATGGCGTTGCCCGCACGGATCACGGTGTCGGCGTAGATCGACCAGTCGGGATCGATCACCGGATCCCAATGTGACTTGTTGTTGGGTTCGTTCCAGATCATCGCGGCTTCGATCATGTCGTCGTCCGCCCTTCTGCCGCGCGCGCTGGATAGACCGCCATTGGGCCGCCGTTGAACGCCTCGAACGGCACCGGCCCGGCGCGGCAGAGATAAACCTCCGCCTCCGGATGCGCTTCGATGACGAAGCCGGCGGCGCGCAGCATCGCTTCCGACGCGGCATGATTGGCCGCCCACCAATTCGTCCAGTCGCCGGCATATTGGCGTTCGATGAAGTGGAGCTTGGGATAGCCCGGCGCGTCGAACAGGGGAGACGGATCGAAGGTGCCGGGCATGTGGAAGGGATGATCCTCCGGCACCGGATCAACCTCCTCGGAACCGCGCTGCATGGTCTGGAAGAGTAGCATGTCACCCGCCACATGCTCGCGAATCAGGTCCAGCGCGAGCAGTGGGTGGCGAAGGTGATAGAGCACGCCCATGAAGATCACGAGATCAAAGCGTTCGCCGACCTGTGCGACATCATAGACCGACAGATTACGAAAGGTAATGTCCTCGAAGCCGAGCGTGTCGGCAGCTAGCCGAGCCTGCGCAAGATAGCGCTCATCGCTGTCGATGCCGACAACACGCGCCGCGCCGCGCCGCTTCATCTCGATCGCGTAGAAGCCGGCGTTGCAGCCGATATCAAGCACGCTCTTGCCGGTCATGTCGGCGGGCAAAGCGTGCGCGAAGCGAGCGAACTTGAAGCGAGGATAGTCGCCCAGGAAGTGATCCGGCGCCGTCGCGATCCCGTTCAGATCGATATTGTGAAACCATGGGCCTAGCCGATCGATCTCGTTGCGCAGGGCTACATCCTGCTCGCCGCCGTCGCTCATGCCCCGCGCTCGTTGACCGAGACGACGCGTCCGCCCCAAGCACCGACCGACAGCGTGCTGATCGACGCGGGATCGCAATCAAAGGCCAGCATCCTGCCGAGCGGCAGGCCGAGGTAATGCGAAACGGCGCCGCGGATCATGTCGCAGTGGCTGACGAGCACGATCGGTCCGTCTTCATTCTGCGCATTACGCTCGATGTGATCGATTATGCGCCCGACCGCATGATCCATAGTCTCCCCTTCCGGCGGACAGGCCTCGGCTCGATCGTCGTTCCAGCGATGCCATTCCGCGTCTCGGGCAAGCTCGTCGAAGCTCTTGCCGGTCCAAGTGCCGAAATCGACCTCGTCCAGCGCATCGACGATCGTCACGTCGACCTCGGCGCACGATGCGATCGACTGCGCCGTCTCGCGCGCCCGACGGCGTGGGCTGCTGTGGACTGCTCGTGGCTTCCTGGCCGCGAGCGCTTGACCCGTCCGTTCCGCCTCTCGTAGTCCGTCGCAGCTTAATCCGATGTTCGAGCGCCCACTCAGCACATGGCCGAGTTCAGCATGCGAGGCGTGACGGACAAGATGGATCAGCGCGCTCACGTGCGCGAAAAACCGCAAGAAAGGATCAACATAGAAGCTTGGAACCCCGAAGTCCGCTCTCTGTTCCTTGATTATCGCTACCGCGCAAATATTATTTGGCATTTCGCGGAACAAAGATGAAGAAGAAGGCCTTGTGATTGCGGCCAAATGATCGATGGGGGTGCTCTTGACGGAACGGGTTCTGATTACGGGCGGAGCGGGGTTCATCGGCCGCTTCGTTGGAGAGGAACTGCTCAGGCGCGGCTGTGAAGTCAGGGTTCTCGATAGCCTGATCGAGCAGGTTCATGGCAATGTCGATCGGCCGCCGCTCCTCCATGACGACATTGAGCTCATCCGAGGTGACGTGCGGGACGCGCAGGCAGTCGCCCGGTCGCTAGAGGGTGTCGACAGCGTCATCCATCTTGCGGCGGAAGTCGGTGTCGGCCAGTCGATGTACGAGGTCGAGCGCTACACCTCGGTCAACGACGTCGGCACGGCGGTGTTGTTCGAGAAGCTGATTCACAAGCCGGTTCGCCGGGTGGTGACCGCCTCTTCGATGAGCATTTACGGCGAGGGTCTGTATACCGACGCGGACGGCGAGTTCGTGGAGGACGCCGAGCGTAAAACGCTACGCGATGGGCAGAAGAATTGGGAACCCGTCGACGCTCAGGGAAGGCCGCTGACCGCGATCGCGACACCCGAATGGAAGCGCCCCAACCTCGCCTCGATCTACGCCCTCAACAAATATGTGCAGGAGCGCACCACCCACATCCTTGCCGCTCCCTACGGCATCGAAGGTGTGTGCCTGCGGCTGTTCAACGTCTATGGGCCGGGCCAAGCGCTCTCCAACCCCTATACCGGCGTCCTCGCCATCTTCGCCTCGCGACTGCTCAATGGCCAGCAGCCGATGATCTATGAGGACGGCGAGCAACGCCGCGACTTCGTGCACGTCAGTGATGTGGCGCGTGCCTTTGCCGATGCGCTTGTCCTGCCGAGCGCAGTCGGCGGCACGTTCAACATCGGCTCCGGCCAGCACCGCACAGTCACAGAAGTGGCCGAGGAGCTGGCCAAGGCGATGGGCAAGAACGATATCGCTCCCGAGATCGTCGGCAAGACGCGGATCGGCGACATACGGCACTGCTTCTGCGACACCAGTAAGGCCGCGAACGACCTAGGCTTCGCGGCACGCCAGGATTTCGGCGAGGGGTTGGCTGAGCTCGCGGAATGGGTCGCCGAACAGACATCAGAGGACAGGGTCGCGACAGCGCGCGCGGAGCTCGAAGCACGGGGTCTGGTGGCGTGACCGAAGAGCCCGGTCGCCCAATCCTGGTTACCGGCGGCGCCGGATTCATCGGCTCGAACATTGCCGATGCGCTCGCACAACGCGGACACGACGTGATCGTCTACGACGCGCTCTCTCGGCCAGGTGTAGAGCGCAATCTGGCGTGGCTGGAGGCGCGCCATCCCGGGCAGATCCACCGCGTGATCGCCGACATCCGTGATCGGACGGAGTTGGGTCGCGCCGTGGCGGACGCGCAGGCAGTCTTCCACCTTGCAGCGCAGGTTGCTGTCACGACAAGCCTTGTCGATCCCCGTGAGGATTTCGACATCAACATCGGCGGGACCTTCAACCTACTCGAAGCGGTGCGCGCGACAGGTCGGTCGCTGCCGGTCATCTTTGCCTCGACAAACAAGGTGTATGGCGACCTCGCCGACCTCGATCTGGTGGACGAGCACGACGCCTACCAACCCGCCGATCATGCCGTCCGCCACAACGGGATTTCCGAAGCCCGCCCACTGGAGTTCCACACGCCCTATGGTTGCTCCAAGGGCGCGGCGGATCAGTATGTGCTCGATTACGCGCGCAGCTACGGCCTGCCCACATCCGTTCTGCGGATGAGCTGTATCTATGGTCAGCGGCAGATGGGCACGGAGGACCAGGGTTGGGTCGCTCATTTCCTCATCCGCGCGCTGACCGATCAGCCGATCACGCTATATGGCGACGGCCGCCAGGTGCGCGACATTCTCGACGTGTCCAATGCGGTCGAGGCATATCTCGGCGCGTGGGACCAAATCAGCACGGTTACCGGCCGCGCCTTCAATCTCGGCGGCGGCCCTGGGAATGCGGTCAGCCTGCGGGAACTTCTCGGCTTCGTGGGGCACCTGCTCGGCAAGCAGCTCGATATCGGCTTTTCGGATTGGCGCGAAGGCGACCAGCGCTACTTCGTCGCGGACACGCGGAGCATCGACGCAGCGTTGGGGCTGAGCGCCAAGGTTCCCTGGCAAACCGGCGTAGGGCGGCTTGCCCACTGGCTGGCCGAAGAGCGCGGCATCAACGCGCCGATTGGTGCTGCCGCCGATCGCTCCGTTCACATGCAGGGCGTCTCGTGAAGCAACCGACTTTACGCGTGCTGATCACGGCAGATGCTGTTGGCGGCGTGTGGCAATATGCCGTCGATCTCTCCCGAGCCCTTCTAGACCGGCAGATCGAGCCGATCATCGCGGTACTCGGCCCCTCTCCTTCCGCCGACCAGATGGCGTGGGCTGCGGGCCTACGCGTGATCGACACGCAGCTGCCGCTCGACTGGCTTTGCAGCGACGCCGCGCCGGTGCTTGCCGCCGGCGATGCGATCGCCCAACTGGCCGAGCATGAAGGCGCCGATTGCGTCCAGCTGAACATGCCGACTCTGGGCGCCCGCGCCCAGTTCCGCATGCCGGTCGTGGCCATGACCCACGGCTGCGTTTCGACCTGGTGGGAAGCGGCGCACAGGGCGCCGCTGGCTGCAGATTATCACTGGCATCGTGAGCTGATGAGCGGGGCTCTGCGCTCTGCCGATGTGGTGGTCGCGCCTACCGCTGCCTATGGTGCGGTGATCGCCCGGCACTACGACCTGCCCGCCCCGCCGCTGACGGTGCAGAATGGTCGCCTCTCCCAGCAGATCGAGCCGGCAGCGGCAATGCATGATCATGTCTTTACCGCCGGCAGGCTCTGGGACCGCGTAAAGAACATCGCGGTGCTTGACCGCGTCGCCGCCCGGCTCTCGATACCGTTCTTCGCGGCCGGGACGACCGAGGGTCCTCATGGCGAGACGATCAAGGTCGATGCTCTGCACCTGCTCGGCACGCTCGGCAGCGCACAGATCGCCGATCGTCTCTCAAAACGCCCCATCTTTGCTTCGGCCGCTAGTTTCGAGCCCTTTGGATTGGCGGTGCTGGAGGCAGCGTCGGCAGGCTGTGCGCTGGTCCTTTCGGACATACCGACCTTTCGCGAGCTGTGGGACGGCGTCGCGACCTTCGTGCCATTTCACGATGATGCTGCGTTCGCGCGTGCGATCAACGAAATCATTGGCGATGAAGGGCGGCGCGTCGCGCTCGGCAATGCAGCGCGTGAGCGCGCTACGCTTTATACCCCGGCTATCGCGGCAGGTCAGATGGTCAGCATCTACCGCACCCTCGCCGCCCGGTCCGGCTCGATCGGCAGGGTGGCCGCATGAAAATTGTCTACTTCACACACTCGCTGGTCTCATGCTGGAACCACGGCAATGCGCACTTCCTGCGCGGGGTCGTCAGTGAGCTAACCGCGCGCGGGCACGACGTGCGGGTATACGAACCACAGGGAAACTGGAGCCTCCAGAACCTTCTGGCCGACCACGGCGCGCTGGGGCTGGCCGCGTTTCGGGAGGCCTACCCTGAGCTAGGATCAGAGACTTTCGACCCTCAGGCCGACGTCGCGCCTCTCCTTGACGGTGCCGACGTGGTCATCGTGCACGAGTGGAACGAACCAGCGCTGATCGCCGCGATCGGGCGGGAGCGCACACGCGGTGGCAGCTTCATCCTGCTTTTCCACGACACGCATCACCGTGCAGTCAGCGCGCCGGAGGAGATGCAGGCTTTCGATCTCTCGCACTATGATGGCGTGCTGGCGTTCGGCGAGGCGCTCTCCGAGGTCTATCGCAGCTGGGGCTGGGCCGGCCGGGTGTGGACCTGGCATGAGGCCGCCGATTTGCGCCGCTTCCAGCCTCCGGAACAGGAGAATGAGCGGCAGGGCCTCGTCTGGATTGGCAATTGGGGCGACGGCGAACGCACTGGGGAGCTTGAGGAGTTCTTGTTCCGCCCCGCACAAGGTGTGGCGCTGCCACTCGACATCTACGGCGTTCGCTACCCTGAGGCGGCGCTTGCGACATTGCAGCGCTACAACATCCGCTATCATGGCTGGGCTGCCAATGCGCTCGCGCCGGCGATCTTCGCCCGCCATCTTGCGACCGTCCACGTGCCGCGGCGGTACTATGCTTCCATCCTGCCCGGCATCCCTACGATCCGCGTATTCGAAGCGCTCGCCTGCGGTATGCCTTTGGTGTCGGCGCCATGGGACGACAGCGAGCATCTGTTTCGGCCCGGCCAGGACTATCTCGTGGCACGTGACGGCGCGGAGATGACCCGCCATCTCGAAGCGATTCGTGATGATGCCGACTTGCGCTCCAGCCTGATCGCGTCCGGCCTCGAGACGATCCGAGCGCGCCATAGCTGCGCGCATCGCGTCGACGAGCTTCTCGGCATCCTCGCAAGCCTCGCGCCGCGCGAAACGGTGAGGAGCGTCGCATGAAGATCGCCTTCTACGGATCGAGCCTGCTCTCCTCCTACTGGAATGGGGCTGCAACCTACTACCGAGGCATCCTGCGCGCGCTTGCCGGCCATGGCTACGACATCACCTTCTACGAGCCCGATGCATTCGACCGGCAGCTGCACCGTGACATCGATCCGCCCGAGTGGGCGCGCGTGGTCGTCTATCCAGCGACCGAGGTGGCAATGCGGGATGTGCTTTCGGAAGCGGGCAGCGCCGACATCGTCGTGAAGGCTAACGGCGTCGGGGTATTCGATGCCGAGCTTCTCCAGGGCGTCATCGATCATGCAAGGCCAGGTGCGCTGCGCATTTTCTGGGATGTCGATGCCGCGGCCACGCTGGACGAGATGCGCGGCGATCCCTCGCACCCAGTTCGCCGCGCGCTGCCCGATCTCGACATGGTGCTGACCTATGGCGGCGGACCACCCGTGATCGAGGCCTATGAGGGCTTTGGCGCGGCGACCTGCGTGCCGGTTTATAATGCGCTCGATCCGACAACCCACTTCCCGGTCGATCCCGACCCGCGCTTCGCCTGCGATCTGGCGTTTCTCGGCAACCGCCTGCCCGATCGGGAGGCGCGCGTAGAGGAGTTCTTCCTCACAGCGGCCGCTGCCCTGCCCCGGCAATCCTTCCTGATCGGCGGCAACGGCTGGGACAGCAAGGCGATGCCTGGCAATGTGCGTCACCGTGGCCACGTCTACACCGCCGAGCACAATGCCTTCAACTGCACACCACGCGCCGTGCTCAACGTCGCGCGGGACAGCATGGCGAGCATCGGCTTCTCGCCTGCGACCCGGGTGTTTGAAGCAGCCGGTGCCGCCGCCTGCCTGATCACCGACGCCTGGGAGGGTATCGAGCAGTTCCTGATCCCCGACGAGGAGGTCCTCGTCGCGCGCGACGGCCAGGATGTCGCAGACCACCTCGCTGCGCTCACCGAGGATCGTGCGCAACGCATCGGCAAGGCGGCGCTTGCTCGGGTGCTGGCCGAGCATACCTACGACCTGCGCGGAAGACAGGTCGACGAACTGTTTCGCACGCACCGTGCGCGGCAACCGGTGACCGCATGAGGCTGGTCGTCCTTGGCCTGACTTTGTCCTCGTCCTGGGGCAACGGGCACGCGACGACATTCCGTGCGCTTCTGAAGGCATTCGCCGCGCGTGGGCACGACATCCTGTTCCTCGAGCGCGACAAGCCCTGGTACGCGAGCCAGCGCGATCTGATCGATCCGGATTACTGCCGCCTGGCCTTCTACGACAGCGTCGAAGCGCTGGCTGATTGGCGCGCAGAGATCGTCGAGGCGGATGCCGTCATTGTCGGGTCCTACGTGCCCGAGGGCGTTGCCGTGGCAGAGTTGGTGCAATCCTGGGCATCCGGCGTCACCGCCTTCTACGACATCGATACGCCGGTCACGCTGGCGAAGCTCGCGCGCGGCGATTACGAGTATGTGTCACCCGTAGTGATTCCGAAATTCGATCTTTATCTGTCCTTTACGGGCGGCCCTACCCTGTCGGTGATCGAGCAGCAGTACGGAGCGCCGTCGGCCCGCGCGCTTTACTGCTCGGTCGACCCGGACCTTTATCCTGCACTCGACATGCCGAAGAGGTGGGACCTGACCTACCTCGGCACCTATAGCGCCGATCGCCAGCCTACCCTCGATCGATTGCTGATCGAGCCAGCGCGCCGGAACCCTTCGTTGCGCTTCGCGGTGGCAGGCCCGCTCTACCCGGCCGACATTGTGTGGCCCGGCAATGTCGAGCGCATCGAACATCTGCCGCCCGCCGAACACGCGACATTTTACGCGTCCTCGCGGTTCGCGCTCAATGTCACCCGCGGCGACATGATCGCGGCCGGATGGTCGCCCTCGGTCCGGCTATTCGAGGCTGCATCCTGCGCCACGCCGATCATCTCGGATCGCTGGGAGGGCGTCGACACGCTGTTCGAGCCGGGTACCGAGATCATCCTTGCCGATGACGGCGGGGACGTCGCTGACGCAATGCTTGCTGACGCCGTGAGTATCGGAATGGCGGCCCGAAAACGTGTCCTTGCGGCGCACACTGCGGCGCATCGAGCAGCCGAACTCGAGGCTCATCTGCTCGCGGTGAACGCAAGCCCTGCGGCGAGCCAGCCTCGCGAATATCTGGTACAAGAGCTTTGACGGAGAGTGCGATGCACGATGTACGGCATGCGTTGACGCTGGTGGCCGGCGGCGCCGGCTTTATCGGTTCGCATCTCTGCAAAGCGCTGCTGGATCAAGGCCATCACGTCGTCTGCCTCGACAATCTGCAGACCGGGCGCTCCTCGAACCTGCGCAGGCTCGAACAGCATCAGCGCTTCGAGTTTGTGCGCGCCGACGTTGTGCATCCACTGCCGGCCGAGATCCTGGAGCGGGATAATCAGTTCACCCGCATCTACAATCTCGCCTGCGCTGCCTCGCCGCCGCAGTACCAGGCGGATCCGGAGCATACCATGTTGACCAGCGTGGTCGGCTCGCACCATCTTCTGCGCCTGGCCGAGCAGACCGGCGCGCGTTTCCTGCTGACCTCGACGAGCGAAGTCTATGGTGATCCTGAAGTTCATCCTCAAACAGAGGCTTATCGTGGTCTGGTGAGCTGCACAGGGCCTCGTGCCTGCTACGACGAGGGCAAGCGCGCCGCCGAGGCGATGACGTTCGATTATGGTCGCTTGGAGCGGGCCGAGGTTCGCGTCGCACGCATCTTCAACACCTACGGCCCGCAGATGCATCCCGAGGACGGGCGCGTCGTATCAAACCTGATCTGCCAGGCGCTGTCGGGACAGGAGATCACCGTCTATGGTGATGGCAGCCAGACACGCAGCTTCTGCTACGTTTCCGACATGGTCGAGGGTCTAATTGCGCTCATGGAAAGCGATGAGATCGGGTTGGAGCCCGTGAACCTCGGCAATCCCGACGAGCTTACCGTCACCGAATTGCTCGACAGGGTATTGGCATTGACCGGAAGCACAGCGCCTGTCGTCCACATGCCCTTGCCGGTCGATGATCCGCGTCGCCGCCGACCGGACATCACGCGCGCGCAGACCATCCTCGGGTGGCGGCCCAGTACCACTCTTGACCAGGGCCTGCGCCTCACGTGCGACGCCTTCGCCGAGGAGCTGTACAAGAAAGCAGCTTCGGCTTCATCCGAACGCATCCCGTTTCGAATGGGCGCCTGACCTCCTCGTTCCATGCACTCCGGTCCAGCGCACGCCGGAACGTCGTTGCTCGTCGTTCGTCATCCATCGAGCACATAGCGGGAGCAGATCGATGGCGATTTTCAACAAGGACATGGTCGAACTGGCAAGCAAGAACACCTTCTGGCAGAAGGAGGTCTACCGCGATCCGAAGGTCCAGATCGTGCTGATGAGCATCCCGACGGCCGAGGAGATCGGCATGGAGACGCATCCTGCCGATCAGACGACCTTCATCGTCGCTGGCGATGCGGAGATCGTGATCGATGGCCATGCAACCAAGGCCGGCCCGAACCACCTCGTTGTCGTTCCGAAGGGATCGAAGCACAACGTGATCAACAAGGGTGCTGGCGCGCTGAAGTTGTTCTCCGTCTACGCTCCGCCCGCCGAACCGGAAGGTGCCGCCTTCAAGACCAAGGCCGAGGCCGAGGAGGCCGAAAAGGGTTTTCTGGCCAAGGCAGCGGACAAGGTGAAGGACGTGATCGGCCGGTAAGCCGGACGGTACGGAATGCCGTTACCAGAACTCGTGGTGTGGCGTGAGATGCGTGGGCGTAGACCCTCTCGCATTTCATAGTTTAGGCACCACATTCCGGCTGACTGGAGACCATCATGCCGAATTATGCCAAGACCGACGAGGCGATTGCCGCGCTCACGCCGGAGCAATATCATGTCACGCAGAAGAGCGGGACGGAGCGCCCTGGTACAGGCGAACTCCTCTACAACAAGGCGGCCGGTATCTATGTCGATATCGTATCCGGGGAACCGCTGTTCGCCAGCACGGACAAGTTCGAATCCGGGTGCGGCTGGCCTAGCTTCACCAAGCCCGTGGAGCCCGCCAATGTCGCCGAACTGAGCGACAAGTCCCTGTTCATGTCGCGCACCGAAGTGCGTTCGAAGCATGGCGACAGCCACCTTGGCCACGTCTTTGACGATGGCCCGCGGGATCGCGGTGGCTTGCGCTATTGCATCAATTCCGCCTCGCTCCGCTTCGTGCCCCGCGAGGAGATGGAGTCGCAGGGTTATGGCGCGTATCTGAACCAGGTGGAGGACGTAGCATGAGCACCGAACGCGCAGTCCTGGCCGGTGGCTGCTTCTGGGGTATGCAGGATCTTGTCCGCAAGCTGCCGGGTGTCGTCTCGACCCGCGTCGGCTATTCGGGTGGCGAGGTACCCAACGCCACCTATCGCAACCACGGGAACCACGCCGAGGCGCTCGAGATCGTCTTTGATCCGGCCGAGACGAGCTATCGTCCGCGCCCCGACTTCTACTTTCAAATCCATTCTCCGACCACGCGCGACCACCACGCAACTGATCGTGGCGCAAGCTATCGATCGGCGATCTACTACGCCGACGACGCGCAACGTGCCGTCGCCGAGGACACGATTGCCGACGTAAATGCATCGGGTCTCTGGCCCGGCAAGGTCGTGACCGAGATCGCCCCTCTCGGTGACTTCTGGGAGGCTGAGCCCGAGCATCAGGACTACCTCGAACGGATCCCAAACGGCTATACATGCCACTTCGTCAGGCCCGGTTGGAAGCTGCCGCATCGATCGGCAGCCGCCTAGCTGAGCTTTTGGAGTGCTGCAGATCGTGATGCCTGCTACAGAAGAACGGCCGGCGTCGCGATCAGCGCCTAACGATCAATTGCTCGCGCGCTTTCAGAGCGTGCGCGCTCGTTCGTTGATGTTGGCATCCGATCTTTCGGATGCCGATGCCACCGCGCAATCGATGGAGGACGCGTCTCCGGCCAAGTGGCATCTCGGCCATACGACATGGTTCTTCGAAACCTTCGTATTGCGCGATAACGTGGCCGATTATCGTGCGTACGATGCACGCTGGCCGTTCCTCTTCAACTCCTACTATGAAGCAGAAGGTGCTCGCATCGCACGCGGGGCTCGAGGGCTGCTGACGCGTCCCTCGCTCGACGAAATCCGGCTCTATCGAGCACATGTCGATGAGGCCATTGTCGCATCATGGGCAAGGCTTCCGCGGGCAGCGCTGAGCCTCATCGAGCTTGGTACCCACCATGAGGAGCAGCATCAGGAATTGCTCGTCACTGATCTGCTTCACCTGTTCGCGCAGAACCCGCTCGCTCCCGTATTGTGGCCTGCGCCGCCTGATCGTCCGAGCGGCACTACCGAGCCGATGCGCTGGATCGAAGGCCGGTGCGGAGCCGTGGAGATCGGACATGACGGCGACGGGTTCAG
Organism: uncultured Sphingomonadaceae bacterium; assembly: GCA_964242855.1. Taxonomy (GTDB): domain Bacteria; phylum Pseudomonadota; class Alphaproteobacteria; order Sphingomonadales; family Sphingomonadaceae; genus Solisphingomonas. The sequence continues at coordinate 15,359 of CAXTBZ010000006.1, read as the reverse complement.
CTTCGATTGCGAGGGGCCTCGACACACCGTCTGGCTCCAACGTCATGTTCTCGGCGATCGGCTCGTCACCAACGGCGAGTGGCGGGTGTTCATTGAAGACGGAGGCTATGAGACCCCGATCCACTGGCTTTCGGACGGCTGGGCATGGCTGCAGGATGAGGCCATCGACGCACCGCTCTATTGGCGGCGTGGACCGAGTAGGAGCTTCGACAGGCGGTTCGGCGTCGATGGGATCCGAGCGATCGACCCTGATGCGCCTGTGACCCACATCAGTTTCTACGAGGCTGATGCCTACGCCCGCTGGGCCGGAGCGCGCCTCCCGACCGAAGCCGAATGGGAGTCGGGTGCGCGCCTGATCGATCCATCCCAGGGTCGTTTCCTTGAAGGCGCGGACGTCGAACGCTCGGCCTCGCGCGGACCTGGAAAAAACGAGCTTCGCCAGATGTTCGGGGAAGTCTGGCAGTGGACGAACTCGGCGTATCTGGCTCATCCCGGCTTCCGCGCCGCCGAAGGTGCTGTCGGCGAATATAACGGCAAGTTCATGTCGGGCCAGTTCGTGCTCAAGGGCGCCAGTTTCGCCACACCCCGCGGACATTCACGCGCAACTTACCGCAACTTCTTCAAGCCCGAGCAAAGATGGCAATTCAGCGGTGTTCGGCTCGGCAAGGACATCTGAGATGCTCACCGCGAACGAAACGGGCTCAACGCTCGATGTCGATGCGCAATTTCGGTCGGATGTGCTGGCGGGTCTCGGCGCGCCCCGGCGCGCGATCCCGGCGCGCTGGCTCTACGACAGCCGCGGCTCCCAACTCTTCGAACAGATCACCGAGCTTCCTGAATACTATCCCACCCGGGTGGAACGGAGCGTGCTGGCAGCGCATGCGGCCGATGTGGCGGCAATAACCGGTACAGGCCGGGTCGTGGTCGAGTTCGGCTCCGGCTCTTCGACGAAGACGCCCCTTCTGCTCGCGGCCGTTGAGCCCACCGCCTACGTTCCTATCGATATCTCGGGTGAGTTCCTGAGAGAGTCGGCAACGGCATTGGAGGCGCGTTTTCCGGGCTTGCCGATCTACCCGGTGGAAGCTGACTTCACCCTTCCGATCACATTGCCGCCAATGGTCGGGCAGACGCCGCGCCTCGGCTTCTTTCCAGGGTCGACGATCGGCAATCTTATTGCCTCAAGCGCGGTCACATGGCTGCGCGCGACGGTAGCCACGTTGGGAGAGGACGCACTGCTCCTGATCGGGATCGATCGGATCAAGGACATTGCTGTTCTGCGCTCGGCCTATGACGATGCTCAATCGGTAACAGCTGCCTTCAACCTCAATCTGCTCAGTCGGATCAACCGCGAGCTCTGCGGTGACATACCGGTTGACGCTTTCCGGCATGTGATACGGTGGAACGATCGGCTCGCACGGATTGAGATGCACCTCGAAGGCGGCCGCGACGTTGCGTTCGCGGTGGCGGGGCATCACTTCACCATGTCTGCAGGCGAGACAATCCACACCGAGAATAGCCACAAATACGGGCCGCGCGACGCCCGGCTGCTTCTCGCCGCTGGTGGCTGGACGCCGATCGCCGAATGGACCGATGCCGAGGATCAGTTCGCGTTGATCCTTGCCGAAGCGACGCCGTTCAGAAGCGCTCCCTGAGGGCGCACGCTTCGCCGCCTTGACCGCAGTCAGCGCCGTCTCGTGGCTAACTCAATGACCAGGACGGATCGTTCGGGCGATGAACCTTCGTGTCCAGAGCGGATATGTAGGAGATGCGCAGCGGCATCGTTATAAGCTTAGGGAACCTCACGCAGACGCTAACAGCATGTCGAACGCGGTGCGCTTTTGATGGAGAAACAGGTGGACGACACGCATCACGCGTTTGAGGCGCATGACTTCTTCCGCAGCGACCGCTTCGTCGACGATCCATATGGCTATTTCGATTATCTGAGGGAGCAGGCGCCGGTGGTGCGCGAGCCGCATCAGGGCATCGTCATGGTCACGGGCTACAGCGAGGCTCTGGAGGTCTACAACGACCCCGCCCGCTTTTCCTCCTGCATGTCGACCACGGGGCCGTTTGCGGGCTGCCCTATTCCGTTGGAAGGACGCGGGAACGAGGATATCTCGGATCTGATCGAAGAATATCGCGATCAGACCCCGTTCAGCGATCAGCTGCCGACCATGGATCCGCCGACGCACACCGCTCACCGTGCGCTGCTGATGTCGCTGATCACCCCGAAGCGCCTCAAGGAAAATGAGGACTTCATGTGGAAGCTAGCCGACGAGCAGATCGACACGTTCGTTGCTCATGGCAAATGCGAGTTCATGGACGCCTTTGCACAGCCATTCGCCGTGCTTGTCGTGTCCGATCTCCTGGGCGTGCCCCCCGAGGACCGGACAGAGTTTCGCAAGCACCTCATCCGGGTTGAGCAGGAGAGCGGAGGCGCGGTTGTCGGCGGCACAGATGGTGAAGTCACGCACGGGCCGCTGACGTTTCTGTACGAGAAGTTCTCCAAATATATCGAGGACCGTAGACGCAGTCCCAAGGAGGACATCCTCACCAAGCTTGCCGACGCCACCTTCCCGGGCGGCGGGGTTCCGGAGCCGATGGACGTCGCGCGGATCGCCGCCAACCTGTTCGCTGCCGGCCAGGAAACCACGGTGCGGTTGCTCAGCTACGCCTTCAAAGTCGTCGGCGAGCGGCCCGGCCTTCAGCAGCGCCTGCGCGATGACCGCAGCCTCATCCCCAATTTCGTCGAGGAATGTCTGCGCATCGAAGGGCCGGTCAAAGGCGATTTCAGGCTGGCGAAGGTGCCGACAACCGTCGGCGGGATCGACATCCCCGCTGGCAGTTTCCTGTATGTCTCCAACAGCGCCGCCAACCGCGACGCGCGCAAGTTCGAAAACCCGTCGGAGTTCGAACTGGATCGCAAGAACGCCCGGTTGCATGTGGCTTTCGGTGCCGGGCGTCACGCCTGCCCCGGCGCTCCCCTGGCGCGGGCGGAGGCCGTCGTCAGCCTCAACCGAATGTTCGACCGGACGAGCAACATCCGCATAGATGAGGAGGTCCACGGACCGGCCGACGCGCGGCGGTACAGCTATCTGCCGACCTTCATCCTGCGCGGATTGACGCATATCAACCTGACGTTCGATCCGGTGGATGCTGCGCCACGATGAGGGTCCGGATCGATACGGACCTATGCGCCGGGTTTGGGATTTGCGTGGGGATTTCCTCCGAGATGTTCGAACTGCACGACGATGGCTACGCTACGGTGCTTCTCCACAAGGTGCCGCCGGAACTGGATGATCTGGTGCGAAGAGCGGCCGACCAATGCCCGGCGCGAGCCATCTCCCTCCTTTATAGCTCGTCCGACGGACCATCGTAGGACTGATGCGCTAGTCTTCAGGCGCACGCGAGAGATCGGTAGCCTGCAGGTCGCTTAGCTCGCTATTCCTCAGACGAGGCGGAAGCCGGCCGATCAAGCTCAACTTGCAGATCGGTCCGTCAACTCACTTGCCGCCCTTCGACCCACGACGGCTTCGTTCCTGCTTCTTCGGAGCACCAGTTCCTTTCACCGTCGCCGCCTTCGCGCTGCCGCCCCGGTTATAGAAGATCAGCGCCGCGGCAATGGCCGCGGAACCGATTGCAGCAGCGCCGGCCGCGACGCCGATCGAGCGAGCGCTGATGCTGGCACCTGCTGATCGGTCTGCCTCACCATCCGGCAAGATCGTCGTGTCAGGCGTCGAGTGGGGCGTCGGCGCCGGATGCGCCGGGTACGGTGAAACTGCAGCATCCGGCAGTGGTGGCTTGTGCGACATGCGTTGAGTTGCTCCGATGTACGTGCGGTGATGCGTGTATATCGTCTACGCAGCAGATGCGCGTTCAGTTGCACACGTCAGGCGCGCAGGATCGTACAATCGCCGCTCCGCACGATGTCTAGATAGCTGCGCCCGATGCGTAGCGTGGATCAATCGTCTGTCGGAGCAGGTGTGACCGACCGTCGATGCAGAGCCGCAAATAACCTTAGGCTCCCGCTCATCCCACGCCGATGACGCTCGTTAGGTCTTCGGACGGCAAGCGCAACTGCTCGCGCTCAAAGCCTCTCGCCGGCGAATCCGGCGGTGCCGAGCGCGCGACGGCCGAGCGCGGGATCGTCGGTGAAGAAGCCATCGATCCCTGCGGCGAGATAGGTTCGGATCTCTGCGACACAGCCTGCGTCGCTGCGCTGCGCCGGGTCACGCCCCGCCTGGAAATCGGCGGCGAGGAAGTTGTTTTCGGGGCGGAACGTCCACGGCGTCACGAGCAGTCCGGCGCGGTGCGCGTCGGCCACTACCGAGGTCGCAGGAAGCAGCCTCTTGTCGGGGCCGAGTGGAATGATCGTGCGGGTGTCGGGCGCGAGAATGTCGGCGTAGCGGGCGATATCGGCCAGGCCTGCGGGTTGCATCATCTGGCCGTAGCTGAGCGTGCCGCCAGCCTTCGCGATATCTGCCGGGCGCAGCGCGGGATCGGTGCCGTCGACAAGCTGCATCAGCTGGAGATTGTCCGGTCGCCCGAGCTTGCCGCGCAAGTATTGCAGATTGTCGATCTCGAACGATTGGATAATCAGCGGGCACCTTTGCGTGTAGCGGTGCGCGACAAGGCTGGCGAGGAAGCGATCCTCGAGCGGCATGCCGATCGAATGGAAGTAGGTCGAGTGCTTTAGCTCCGGGACCAGCCCTATCTTCCGCCCGCGCGCGAGACTTTCGCCAGCGGCGTAATCGATCATCTCGTACCAAGTGACGATGTCGAACCACCCGTTCATTGCGGCATTCTGGGGCCGAAGAAGCGGGAGCCGCTCGATGGCGCGCAAGGTCTTCAGTTCGGCGAGGGTGAAGTCCTCCACGAACCAGCCAACCTGCTTCTCGCCATCGATCAGCTTTTCGGTCTTGCGGCCGGCGAACTCGGCATGAGTCGCGACATCGGTGGTTTCAGCGATGTTGTTCTCGTGGCGGATGATCAGCACGCCATCCTTGCTGATGACGAGATCGGGCTCGATGAAGTCCACGCCGTCGGCGATCGCTTTGGCGTAGGATGCGATGGTGTGTTCGGGCCGCAGAGCCGAAGCGCCGCGATGGCCGAGCACCACCACGTCACGCGCTCGCGGCGGGAGTGCACGCGCGCCTGTCGCGACGAGTGCAGCGCCACCAGCGGCGAGGAGATCGCGGCGGCGCATCAGAGGTTCGCCTCTGGGCGATAGCGCAGCAACGCGTCGCCGAGCGCAAGCCGAAGGGGCTCCAGCTCGCTTTCGAAGGCACGCCAGCCCTCGAGCCCGTCGCGGAAGATCGGGCGGCGGACCTGCTCGGAACTGGGCGTGCGGACGCTGCGCGTGTTGGTGTGGAAATCCACGCACGCTTGCTCGAACTCCAGCCCGCAATGATCGAGGATGCGCCGCACGCTGCCCTCGAGATCGTCGATCACGTCCTCGTGCTGCACGCGCAGGATGTGGCCCGGCAACGCCTCGTCCCAATGATCCATGAGGTCGAGATAGGTGCGATAATAGCGTGCGATATCGTCGATCGAGTAGGTGAACTCCTGGCTTCGCGCGAACAGCTGTTTGAGATTGCTGAAGCAGCAGGACATCGGATCGCGTCGCGCATCGATGATCCTGGCGTTGGGCAGCATCAGCTTGATCAACCCGATGTGGCGGAAGTTGTTCGGCATCTTGTCGATGAAGAACGGCGTGTCGGTGCGGTAGGCGCGGGTCTCGTCGAGGTAGCGCTGGCCAAGCGCGCGGACGACGTCGGGCGTCAGGTCGGCGAGGACACCGGGGTAGCGCGGATGATCGAGATCAGGGTCGCGGCCCTGCAGCTCGAACACAATCCGCTGGATGTCCGGCAGCTCCTGCGTGCCCTCGACCTGCGAATGGGAGGCGAGGATCTGCTCGATCAGCGTCGATCCCGCGCGCGGCAGGCCGAGGATGAAGATCGGATCGGCGGCGGGCACCCCCCACCCTTCGCGCTTGGCGAAGAAGGCCGGCGTGCAGACGGCGCGTTGCTGCGCTGTATTGGTCTCGATGATCTCCGGTCGGTAGCGGCTGGCTTCCCGCTGCAGCCGGTTGCCAAGCGCGTAGTAGCGCCATGACTCCGGGATAACGCCCCGATCCTCCAGCGCCTTTCCAAGCGCGAAGCACAGGTGGACGCGATCTGTTGGCTCGGTCGCCGGCGCGGCCTCCGCTTCGCGCATTGCGGCGAGCTCCGCTTCCTCGAAGCGATACGTCTTGAGGTTGGCGAGGCTCCAATAGGCATCGCCGAAGTCGGGGCTCTCCCTGGCGGCCGCACGGTACGCCTCGATCGCTTCCGGGACCTTACCGACCGTCTTCAGTGCATGACCGAGCCAGAGCTGGATATCCGCCGTTTGGGGAGCGTCCGCCAGCAGCCCATGATAGATCATGATCGCCTTGTCGTGCTCGCCAAGACCCACCGCAACGGTTGCCGCCAATTCGCGATAGGCGAGGCTGACAGGATCCTGCGCGAGCAGCAGGTCGACCTGTTCGCGTGCTTCCGCAAACTTGTGGCGCTGTACCAGGACTTGCGCATAATCATGCCGCGCGGCCAGATAGTCGGGTGCCAGCGTCAGCACGCCCGCCAGCAGCAGCTCGGCGTCGTCCAGCACCTCCCGCGCCATGCCGATCCGCGCCAGCAGCCGCATCGCCTCGGGATGATCGCCATGCTGGAGGAGGAAGGCGCGGATGATCCTCTCCGCGGGCTCCAGATCACCGTCGGAAAAGAGCGCGGTTGCAGTAACGATCGGCGGCGGAAGCTCGGCTAGTTTCGCGACGTGCCCGGCTGCCTTGGTTGCGTTGTCGAGATCACCGATCAGGCGGTAGACACCCTCGAGCATGCGCCAGCTCATCGGCAGCGCCGGGTTGCGGTTGACCGCCTGCAGCAGGCTCTCGATTGCACGCGCCGCGTCCTTGCGCGCGACGTGACAGAGCCCGCGCTCCTGGTGCATCAGGCTGTACTCGGGATGATAGTGTGCGAGCCGATCGAGCGTCTCCAGCGACGCATCGAGCTGTCCGGTGAAGCGCAGGCTGATGGCCTCCAGCAGCAGCAAGTCGCGGTTCGCCGGGAAGTGCGCGATAAGCGTGCGCAGTTCGATCAGAACCTCGGCGTGCCTGCCATTGGCGGCGAAGGCCCGCAGCCGGCCGATCTCCTGTTCGAGCGAGGGGGAAGCCAGGACGGAGGTCTGCAAATTCACCCGACGATGTCCATCGATCCAAAGTGTAACGAGCGGCACCGTGGATGCCGCCCGTTACAATCTCGTGATACGTGCCTGAAGAGGCCGATCAGAAGTCGGCGGCGATCTTCAAGCCGTAGGTCGTGGGACGGAGCACCACTTCGGACTTGATGAACTGCGCCGAGGAGGTGAAGGTGCTCGCATGGCTGTCGGCGAGGTTCTCGCCGAATATGGAGACCGTCCAGTTGTCGCGACGGAATCCGATTTGCGCGTCGAGTTCGGCATAGCCCGGCATGCGGTAGCGGAGCAAAGTGGTGCCCGGGATGAGCACGCCGGCGCCCGACGGGTAGGTCGAAGGCTGGTTGTAGGTCTTGCCGGTGTAGGACACGCCACCCGAGACGAACCAGTTGAGGTTCGCGCCACCTGCCCAATCGTAGCGCGTGCGAAGCTCGGCCTGAACGTGCGGAGCGTAGGGCAGGCTGGAGCCCAAGGCACCGAACGGGCTCTGCAGAGGCACCGCGACGCCGCCGCTGTAATAGTTGGTGATGCACTTGCCGAACGAGGTCGATCCGGCGACGTTGGATGTGAAGCAAGGCGCGGTGACCTGCTTGCTGTCATTGTAGGTCGCGCTCGCCTGAACGCTGAGGCCGGTCATCGGCCGGGCGACGATCTGCGCCTCCACGCCCTTGACGTGGAAGTTGGCGCCGTTCGTCACAAAGCTGGTGTTGCCGAAGCCGCCGGCCGGATTGAAGAAGCCGATCTGAACATGCTCCCAGACCATGTAGTAGGCGGACAGGTTCAGCTGCACCTTGTGGTCGAACAGATCGGTCTTGAGGCCAACTTCCCAGTTGGTGAGCGTATCGGGCTTGTAGCCGTTCGGGCGGAGCAGCTGGGGCGTGCCGTTGATGTCGGGCAGGATCAGCTTGGTGGCGCGGTTGAAACCGCCCGGGCGGAAGCCCTGGCTGAACGTGCCGTAGATCAGAGTGTGTTCGGCAGGCTTCCAGCTGAGCGAGCCACGGCTCTTGAAGCCATGATAGGCGACGCGATCGTTGTTGGCATCAATGTTGACGTTGCCCGAGCCAGCGACCGCGCAGACCAGGGTCTGATAGCAATTGCCCGCATAGGTTTCGTATTGCGAGCCGACCTCGAACTCCTTGTAGTGGAAGTAGCGGGTGCCGCCGGTGAGCGTAAGGTTCGGCAGGATGTCGACATCGACCGAGCCGAAGAAGGCGTATTGATCGTAGCCGCGCTGAGTGTCCTCGCCGAACGCGGTGTTCGGGCCTCTCACGCCGGGATCGTTGGCGGTCGATCCGGGGAAGGTCTGCACCACGCCCGAGCACGCCGCATTGTCCGCGATTAGCGTGTTCGTGCAGGTTGGGATCGTCCGGTAGTTGAAGTTCATGTCGTCATAGATGCGGAACCGCTCGTAATACGCGCCGGCGATGGCGCGGATGCGCTTGTCCTCCGGCGTACTTATCCGCGCTTCCTGCGTTAGGTGGGTGTTGCGCACCTTGTCGTGCCAGTAGGCGACCGGCGAGTAGCAGTAGGGCGCGCCGGTGCCCCAGCCGGTGCTGCCGCCGGTGCACTGGTAATAGATGCCGCCGCCGGTGCGCGAGTAGTTGGTGTAGTCCTGCTGCGTCTCGATGTGCCTCGTCATATAGGCGCCGGTGTAGACGAGCTTGAACCCGCCGATGTCGCCATTGACCGTCCAGGCCGTGTTGTAGAACTCGTCCTTGTTGTAGCTGGGCGAGAAGACGGTGGTCTCCAGCTTGTTCAGCTGCTGGAAGTCCGAGCCGGTCGGGTAAGTGGCGAAGGTGCCCTCCGCCTTCATGTTCTGATAGCTTTCGGAGATCAGCACGTCCCAATCGGGGCTGACCTGCCACTTGGCCGAGACACGCCCGCCGATGTAATCGACCGGGTTGAAGTTCTTCTTGGCCAGCGCATCGTTGTTGTACTGGCCGTCATTGGCTTGATGCGTGACGGGCACGGTCTTGCCGCCCAGATTGAAATAATGATTGCCGGTGTCGGTATCGGCACGCGTGAAGCTGCTCGGCACATTGTCGATATAGCCGCCCTGATGATCGTCATAGACCACCGCGCGGATCGCCAGCTTGTCGGTGATGATCGGTATGTTGACAGCAGCGTTGAACGCGCCGTTGGGCGCACCGCCTACCGTGCCGCCGGCGGTACCCTCGATATGGCCGCTGAACGCATCGAGCTTGGGCTTGTTGGTGATGTAGCGGACCGCGCCCGCTTCGGCGCCACCGCCGAACAGCGTGCCCTGCGGCCCCTCGAGCACTTCGACGCGCTCCATGTCGGCGATGTAGACGTCGACGTTGCGCGCCGGGAACTGCATCGACTGATCGTCAAGATAGAGGGCGACATTGGGGAAGTAGGCGATCGTCGCCGAGGACTGGTTGCCCGCGAAGCCGGTCGACAAGCCGCGCATGAAGATCGCGCCCGAACCCGGGCCGTTGCTGCCGTAGGTGACGTTCGGCGTGAACTTCAGCAGATCGTTGAAGTTCATGACGTTCAGCTTGGACAACGTATCGCCGGAAAATGCCTGGATGGTAAGCGGCACCTTCTGGATGCTTTCATCACGACGTTGCGCGGTGACGATGATGTCGCCGACCTCCGTAGGCGCCACGTCGTTGCTCGCGGTTTCGACCGGCGCCGTATCGGCTGCATTCGCAGCAATGCCCGATCCGCCGAGCAGCGCCACTGCTGCACAGGATGCCAGATACTTGGATTTCATGGTCGTGCCCCCGAAGTCGTTTTCCGAACCTTGGGGCGCGCTCTCGTCCAAATTGGCGGTGTGAAGCCAAGTCATTGGCTGAATGCCAAACATAGGAACATTCTATGTTTGGGAGTCACGCTGCCGTCATTTCGCGCTGCTACTGGCCGCTCCCCTCAGCAGAGTAATGAGCGCAACGCTGCTACCTGTCGCTTGTGTCGGCGCGCGCTGACTAGGCTACGAACGCCGCTGAGGGATCATCGCGCGACGGTGAGTTCCTGCATCATCGGCACGAAGGCTGCGAAGGCGCATCGCGCGGCCTCGTCGCGCTTTCCCATGTCATCGAACCGCCGCAACGCGACCGCGTCCTGCCATCCCGTCCGCCCTTCGAACGTCGCCGCCTGTATGGCATCGAACGGGCCGCCCTGCAGGGCAAGCGAGTGTACCGATGCTGCGCTTAGGCCTGCGAAGTAAACCGGCTCGGCAAAGCAGAGCCAGCGTTTGGCTGCGACATGCATCGCGATCGGCGCGCGCACGTCATTGCCGAACAGGCGCGACAATGCGACCGCGCCGGCCGCCTCGTGGCGATCGTCAGTCGTGAACGTGCCGGTGTCGTCTGCATAGGCCAGCAAATGGCCGACATCGTGGAGCAGCGCGGCGATGACGAGGCTCGGTGTCGCGCCACTCTCCTCGGCGAGCGCGGCGCATTGCAGCGCATGCTCCAGCTGCGTCACATCCTCGCCATAGTTCAACCCACCACGCGCGGCGTAGAGATCGACGATCTCGTCAAGGCTGGTAAGCGGCTTCACATGATCTTTCCTGGTGCATCGCCGGCTGAGATATAGGCAAAGCCGGCGGCTCGTCTCGTATCGTCGCGACGATCGCTCGCAACGCCCGCATCAGCGTACTGCGCCGCCGCTCGCTTTGGCAAAGCAGAAAGCCGCGCAGTTCATAAGCGCGCGCGGTGTCGAGCGGCCGATATTCGATCCGCCGATCAGGTGGGCATTCGGAGGAAAAGAACACGCTGATGCCGAGGCCCAGCGCTATCGCCTCGCGGATCGTCTCACGTCCCTGGAACTCGAGTGTCGCTGCCGGCTGCACATCGGCGTCGGCCAGGGCGCGCTCGGTAAAGGCGCGTGTCTTGGACGTCGTTTCGCGCAGCAGCAGAACCTCGGTCGCAAGCGCCTCGATCGCGATCGTGTCCCGCCTGCCGAGCGCATGGCCGAGCGGTAGCGCACAGGTCAGCCGGTCGGTATAGACCGGGTCGTAGCTGAAGGTCGCATCGCCGGGCGGATCGCTGACGAGCGCTGCATCGATCTGTGCCTCGCCCAGCCAGTGCATGACATCGTGCGCGTTGCCCATCCGCACCTGAACGCCGATCTGCGGATGGTTGCGGCGGAACAGATCGATGACGCGCGCGGCGTAGCGCGGTGAATCCGATCCCAGACGCAGGATGCCACCTTCGAGGCTCGTCACCTCGCCGAGCATCTCGTCGATGTCGGAGGCGGTGGCGAACAGGCGCTGGGTGAGGACGAAGAGGTCGCGTCCCGCCGTCGTCAGCTTGAGCGGTGACCTGCGTCCTTCGAACAGCGATACGCCGTGACGCGCCTCGAGCGCCTTCAGCTGCTGCGACAGTGTCGGTTGCGAGACATTAAGGCGACGGGCCGCACGCGAGACTCCGCCCTCCACGGCGATGGAATGGAACGCCCGCAGATGCTGGAAACTCGCTGGCATGATCGGCGTACGTTAAAGCGTGGCCATGACGGCCCGGTGACGATTTGAGGTCATCCCATAGGCGCGGTCTATGCGCGGCATTCATGCAATGACTTGGCGCACCGCCATCGATCCGGTCGAGATGAAGCCTCGCCCGAACATAGCTGGATCAACCGGAAAAGCCCTTGCCCGAAACATCGTTCGACATCGCGATCGTGGGCGCCGGCATCATCGGCCTCGCACACGCGCTCGCGGCCAGTCGGCTAGGCCTGCGTACCGTCGTGATAGATCGGGATGCCCAGGCGAACGGCGCTTCGATTCGCAATTTCGGCTTCGTTACTGTGACAGGGCAGGAGCGGGGGCAGGTCTGGCGTCGCGCGCGCCGATCGCGTGATGTGTGGGCTGAAATCGCCGGCCCGGCGGGCATCACTATCGAGCAGACCGGCCTTGCGATGATCGCTCGCACGCCCGAGGCCGAGGCCGTGCTGGCAGCCTTTCTCGAGACCGAAATGGCCGAGGGGTGCGTCTGGCACGACCGAGAGCAGGCACAGGCACTCTTGGGCCCAATGGAGCCCACAGGATTGCATGGAGCCTTGTTCAGCACGCACGACCTGCGGGTCGAATCGCGGATGGCGATCCCTGCGCTTGCGCGGTGGCTTGCAGCCGAACATCGCGTCGCCTTCATGCGCGGCGTGGCGGTGCACGGCATCGACACCGGGTGCCTTGCGACATCCACAGGGCCGGTGCGAGCGAGCGCGATAATCATCTGCCCAGGCGACGATCTCGCCACGCTCTATCCAAATATGCTGGCGAAAGCGGGAGTAACACGCTGCAAGCTGCAGATGCTGCGCCTGGCTTCGCCGGGCTATTGCCTGCCAGCGACAATCATGTCGGATCTGAGTCTCGTCCGCTATCTGGGCTACGCGGCACTACCGCAAGCCGCAGCGCTGCGGACACGGCTCGAGGACGAACAGCCGGAACACCTCGCTCACGGTGTCCACCTGATCGTGGCGCAAGGCGCCGACGGCAGCCTGATCGTCGGTGACAGCCATCATTATGCCCCGACGCCCGATCCCTTTGCATCTGACGCTGTCGACCGCCTGATCGTGGATGAGTTCCGCGCCGTGTTCGGCACCGTCCCCCCGGTGCTCGAACGCTGGACCGGCACCTATGCCTCAGGGCCCGCGCACAGCATCGTCGAGGCGCCGGCAAACGGCGTCCGCCTTGTGACGGTGACCAGCGGCACGGGTGCCTCGACGGGCTTCGCGCTCGCTGAAGACGTGATCTCCGAACTTACCGGCCACGCATTGGGAGCAGCGGCATGACATTGTCCATCAAGGCCGTGGTGCTCGATTGGGCCGGAACGATGATCGACCATGGCAGCCGTGCGCCGGTGGTGGCGCTGCTGCGCCTGTTCGAACAGGCCGGCGTGCCGATCTCCGAGGCTGAGGCCCGCGCCGACATGGGTCGGGCGAAGCGGGACCATATCCGCGCGATCCTGGCGGACCCACGCGTCAGCGACGCCTGGGAGGTGGCGCACGGTGCGGCACCCGACGAGGATGACGTCACCCGCCTGCACGATGCCGTGGCGCCGATCATGCGGGAGGCGGCACGCGATTGCGCCGCGCTGATACCTGGTGCAGCCGAATTGGCCGCAGGCCTGCGTGCCGCCGCGATCCCGATCGCGTCCTGCACCGGCTACACCCGCGAGATGATGGCCGACATCCTGCCCCGAGCGGCGGAGCAGGGTTATGCCCCGGATGTCGTGGTCTGCTCCGGCGAGACCAAGGAAGGCCGCCCCTCCCCCCTGATGATGTGGAAGGCGCTGGTCGAACTCGGCGCCTGGCCGGCATCTGCCTGCGTCAAGGTCGACGATGCGACGGTCGGCATTGAGGAAGGCCGAGCGGCGGGCGCGTGGACGGTCGGCGTCGCCGCGTCGGGTAACGGCGTGGGGCTTGATCTCGACGCGCTGTTGACGCTGCCGCAAGAGCAGCGCCAGCAGCGCGTTGAAGAGGCGGGTGCGACTTTGCTCGCTGCTGGCGCCGATTACGTGATCGACAGCGTCGCCGATCTCTGGCCGGTGCTCGAGGCGATCTCGGCGCGGATCGAGGCCGGAGAGCGGCCTGGCACATGATTCCGGCAGGTGTCTCGATCGGCCTCCCGCCCGCTGCGTCGGAAACCGCGATCACCCGCTGGCTGCGCACTGCCCCGCCGATCGCCTTCACGCTCTATGGCGGCCTGTCCGCCTTCGCCGCTTATTTCGCGATGTACGCGTATCGCAAGCCATTCTCCGCGGCGACCTACGCACATATTTCCGGCTGGCCCTTCGCGATCGATTTCAAGATCATGCTCGTGATCGCGCAAGTCGCCGGTTACGCTTTTTCGAAGCTGATCGGCGTGAAGATCGTATCCGAAATGGCGCCCGCACGCCGTCCAGTTGCAATCCTGCTGCTGATCGGAGGTGCAGAGCTGGCGCTAGCGGCGTTTGCCGTGGTCCCGGCGACCGCCGCGATCGTGGCGCTGTTCCTCAACGGGCTGGCGCTGGGGATGATCTGGGGCTTGGTATTTGGATTCCTTGAAGGCCGCAGGCTGACCGAGGTGCTAGGCGCGATGCTGTGCGCCAGCTTCATCCTCTCCTCGGGCGTGGTGAAGTCCGTAGGTGAGGCGGTCCTGATCGCCGGCTGGGCAAGCGAGCGCTGGATGCCGGCGCTGACCGGCCTCTTGTTCGCGCCGCTGCTGCTCGTCTCGGTCGCGGCGCTGGCGCAGCTGCCACCGCCCGACGCCCGCGACGAGATCGAGCGTGCGCCGCGGACCCCGATGAATCATGGCCAGCGTAAGGCCTTTTTCCGGGCTCACGCGTCCGGACTCGTGGCGCTGATCATCGTCTATGTTCTGCTCACTGCGTTCCGCGACTTCCGCGACAATTTCGCTGCCGAAATCTGGAGCGAGTTGGGGTTTGCCGGGCAGGCTGGCATCTTCGCCTGGTCCGAGCTGCCGGTCGCGATCATCGTGCTGGTTGCGCTCGGAATGCTGATCCAGGTGCGCGACAATCGGGCCGGCGTGATCTGGAACCTGATCCTCGTTGCGATCGGGCTCATGACGATGGGGCTCGCCACCGCTGCTTTCCAGTTCGGTTGGCTGAGCCCGATATGGTGGATGATCCTCGTCGGTGCCGGGCTTTACCTGGGATATACGCCGTTCAACGCCCTGCTGTTTGATCGGCTGATCGCCGCGACCGGGTTGCCGGGGAACGCCGGCTTCCTGATCTATGTCGCCGATGCGAGCGGCTATGCGGGCAGCGTACTGCTGCTGCTCGTCCGGAACTTCATGCATCTGAAGCTGCAATGGACGCACTTCCTGTGCGACATCGCTTACGCCACGTGCCTGATCGGGCTCGTCGGCACCGCTTTTGGGCTGCGACACCTGCTGGCAACTCTCCCGCAGGAGACAAAATGCCGGTAGGTTGCTTAGAATGTGTTTCGTCGCCCGTGCGGTCAAGCGGCCACCCGTACTCAAGGGCGAACAAGGTGAATCTTAGTTTTGAGCGTTCGATCACTCGGTGCCGTCGGCCACAAGCAGAGAGCGTCGAGCGGCGTCGCGGTCATCAACTACAGAGACCTTCGGGAAATTGCGGTCGCCCGCGGGTAGGCCTGCAGGACGCACGAGGCCCTGGCGCTGGGGCGTCCGGAGCCTGTGGCGTTGT
>CAXTBZ010000005.1:0-68207 GCA_964242855.1 uncultured Sphingomonadaceae bacterium | reverse complement strand
AATGGGCGCGGCGGGCGTCCAGCTCGGCACGCGCTTCGTCTGCGCGACCGAATGTATCGCGCACCCCAACTTCAAGAAGGCGTTCATCCGCGCGTCCGCCCGCGACGCCACCGCATCGGTGCAGATCGATCCGCGCCTGCCGGTGATCCCGGTACGCGCGCTCAAGAATGCCGGCGGCGAGCTGTTCAGCGCCAAGCAGCGCGAGGTCGCGCAGGCTCTCGACGAGGGCAAGGTCGAGATGATGGAGGCGCAGCTCCAGATCGAGCATTATTGGGCCGGTGCGCTGCGGCGCGCGGTGATCGACGGCGATGTCGAGCATGGCTCGGTGATGGCCGGGCAGTCGGTCGGCATGGTGACGAAGGAGGAGCCGATCGCGGACATCCTAGCGCAACTGATCGACGAGGGGGCGCAGGCTCTCGAGCGCCGTTCGGGCACTTAGATCCTCCTCGGCACGGGGAGGGGGACCGCTTGCGAAGCAAGTGGTGGAGGGGGTTCTCCGTTGAGCGCATTGCGAGCGGCGACCCCCCTCCACCAGCCTGCGGCTGGTCCCCCTCCCCGCGAGCGGGGAGGATCAAGCCCTTAGCGCGCTCCCACGCGCTCGGCGATGGCGGCATAGGCCGCCAGCCGCTCCACCGCCGCATCGTGGATACCCGGCGCGGTCACCAGCACGCCAAAGGCTTCGGCGCTGGCGGTGTTGAACGCCAGCGGCACGCCCAGCGCATCGGTGACCGCAGCGCCGGCTTCGGACGCGATCAGCACGGCGGCAGCGACATCCCACTCGTGCCCCCAGCGGATCGTCGCCACCAGATCGGCGTCCCCCGCCGCCACCATCGCGATGCGCAGCGCGATCGAGTTGGGCTTGAACACCTTGACGAAATCGCGGTCGCGCCGCGGCAGCTGGTCGGCGGGAACACGCGATCCGGACAGCTCGTCACGCGGGGCCACGCGGATCGGCTCGCCATTGCGCCACGCACCTTTGCCGATACGGGCAGTCCAGCGTTCGCTCCGCGCCGGCGCCTCGAGGATCGCGAGCATCGGCCTGCCGTCCTCGATCAGCGCGATCGACACCGCCCAGCCCGGCCGCCCGCGGAGGTAGTCACGCGTGCCGTCAATCGGGTCGACCACCCAGCAGCGCTTCGCCGCCAGCCGCGCCTTGTCGTCGGCCGTCTCCTCGGAGAGCCAGCCCGCCTCCGGATCGATCTCGGCCAGGCGCTGCTTCAGCAGGGTATCGACCGCCAGATCGATCTCGCACACCGGCTCGCCGCCCGCCTTCTCCCAGCGCTCGAAGCCCTGCCCCGATCGCGCCAGCGCCAGTGCACCAGCCTCGGCGGCGACCGCCGTTACGGCTTCCAGCAGGGCGTCAGGCACCGGCGACGGTCATCCCGTCGATGCGGATCGTCGGCACGTCGGTGGCGCGCTCGAACTTCAGGTCGTCGGCGGGGATGAGCGCACGGAACATGTCCTTCAGATTACCGGCAATGGTGATCTCGGCGACCGGCGTGGTGATCTCGCCATCCTCGATCAGGAAGCCGGCGGCGCCGCGCGAATAGTCGCCGGTGACCGGATTGGCGCCCGATCCGATCAGCTCGGTGACGTAGAGCCCGCGCTTGACGTCCTTCATCAGCTCGGCCGGCGAGAGCGCGCCCGCCGCCATGTAGAAGTTGGTGGTGGAGGCGCCCGGTGGCCCGCCGATGCCGCGCTGCGCGTTGCCGGTGGGTTGCAGGCCGAGCTGGCGCGCGGACGCGCTGTCGAGCAGCCAGCCGGTCAGCACGCCATCCTTGATCAACTCGCGCCGCGCGGTCGGCAGGCCTTCGCCGTCGAACGGCTTGGAGCCCAATCCGCGTTGGCGCAGCGGATCGTCGACGATGGTGATGTCGGGCGCGAACACCTCGGTATCGAGCGCATCGAGCAGGAAGCTGGTGCGCCGCGCGATCGCGGAGCCGGTGATCGCGCCCGCGAAATGGCCGAGCAGGCTGGAGCCGACGCGTGGATCGAACAGAATCGGCATCGCGCCCGACGGCAGCTTGGCGGGCTTGAGCCGCGCCACTGCGCGCATGCCCGCCCGGCGACCGATCGCTTCGGCCTGTTCGAGATCGGCGAGGTAGCGGGCGGAGCGGTGAGCATAATCGCGCTGCATCGATCCGCCCGCGCCTGCGATCACGCTGGCCGAGCAGCCATAGCCGCTGGTGGAATAGCCGCCGGTGAAACCGTGGCTGGTGGCGAGCGCGATGATCGTGCGGCCCGCGCTGGCCGAAGCGCCCTCGCTGTTGGTCACGCCGGTGACAGCGCGCGAAGCTTCTTCCGCCTCCAGCGCACGCGCGCGCAGCGCCTCGGGCGCACTGTCGGCGCCGTCATCACCATCCACGGCGGGCGGTGCGCCTTTCAGCAGGCGATCCTCGGGTGCGAGGCCGGCGAACTGATCCTCAGGCGCCTCGCGTGCCATGGCAACCGCACGATCGACCAGGGTGGCGAGCGCATCGGCCGAGAGATCGGACGACGAGACGCTCGCCGAGCGGCGTCCGACGAACAGGCGCAGCCCGATCGTCTCGCCCTCGGAACGCTCGACATCCTCGAGCGCGCCGAGCCGCACCGATACGGCGGTTGACTCCGCGCATACGTAAAGGCCATCGGCTGCGTCCGCGCCGGCCCGCTTCGCCTGCGCGACGAGATCGTGGACGCGGCTCTGGGCTTCGGCGACGGTCAGCATGGAGGGCACTTAGGTACGCCCGCCCGCTCCGTCTACCCCGCCGCCCCGACGGCGAGCGCCGCCATCGCCATCAGCAACCCCGCCATGCGGTTGGAGCGGAAACGCCCGAGCGCGTTGGTCGCATCGGCCACGTCGAGCGTCCATACCTGCCACAGCAGGTGCAGCGCCAACGGGAGCAGCGCCAGCAAGGCGAGCGGATCGGGTCGCCGCACCCAGAAGGCGCATTCCCACAGCAGCAGCGCGAGCAGGTAGCACAGCGCCACGCCACGTTTGACGTGCCGCCCCATCGCACGCGCCGAGGATTTCACGCCGGCGAGCACATCGTCCTCGATGTCCTGCAGCGCGTAGATCGTGTCATAGCCGACCACCCAGGCGATCGAACCAGCATAGAGGAGCATCCCCGCCGCCGGGATCCTACCCGCCACCGCCGCCCAGCCGACCAGCGCCGCCCAGGAGAAGACGATGCCGAGCCAGACCTGCGGCCACCAGGTGATGCGCTTCATGAACGGATAGCAGGCGACTGCGGCAAGGCTGGCCACCGCGGCGATCCGCGCGGGCCAGTTCAGCCCGACGAGCACCGCCAGCCCTACAAGGCAAAGCAGGATCAGGAAGGCCCACGCCGCTTTAAGGTTCACCTGCCCGCTGGCGAGCGGGCGGTCGCGGGTCCGTGCGACCCGCGCGTCGAGCTCGCGATCGATGATATCGTTGTACACGCAGCCCGCGCCACGCATCGCGATCGCGCCGATTGCGAACAGCACGATCAGCCGAGCCGCATCGTCGAGCGGGCCACCGGCGAGCAGGATCGCCCAGGCGCCCGGCCAGAACAGCAGCCACGCCCCGATCGGCCGATCGAAGCGTGCAAGCAGCGCGTAGGGGCGGGCTGCCCGGGGAAGGAGCGAGAGCAGGCCGTGGCGCTCGGTATCGGGAACTGCGGCATCGACGGCAGGAGTCATGAAGCGAGCGATGGCAGATGATGCGTGCCCGTGGAAGAGCGGCTGCGCCCCTACCCCGTTCACCCTGAGCCTGTCGAAGGGCTGTCCTTCCTTTCTCCAGGAAGGAAGAACAGTGCTTCGACAAGCTCAGCACGAACGAAAGTTGGTAGGGGCTCCCGATGGCATCCGGCGCGTTGACCCGCTTCATACAGCTCACGGAAACCGCATTGCACACCTCGCTTCAGGAAAGGCTCGTCGCCGCATCGCTCGCCGCGCTGATCGTTGTGCTGGCCGGTTACCTGCTGGTGCGTGGCCTGGCGGTTGATCTGCGCGCGGTCGGCGACCGGACCCTGGCGCTGCTCGATCTGCGCGCCGCACCACCGCCGCCCCCTGTCCGGCAACGCGTCGAGCAGGCGCACAGCAAGGCCAAGAAGCTGGCGGCATCACCACGCAATCTGAAGAACCAGGCGACGAAGATCGTCGTGGCGCCGCCGGTCGTCCCGCTGCCGGCCCCGCCGCCGGTGATCGCTGCGCCGAAGGCCGGCCTCGGCATGGCACCGTCGAACGGTGCGTCGAACCGGCCGGGACCCGGTCAGGGCGCGGGTGGCGAAGGCGACGGTCTGGGCGGCGGGGGAGATGGCGACGGCGACGGCGATATCGCACCCGTCCAGATCAAGGGCCGGTTGAAGTTCTCGGATCTGCCGGAGGATGTCCGCGCTGCCGGGGCCGAAATAACGCTAGGCGTGCGCTATCGCGTCTATGTCGATGGCAGCGTCGGCGAATGCGTCGCTGTGAAGTCGAGCGGCAATGCCGAGGTCGATCAGCGCATCTGCCGGTTGATCGAGCAGCGCTTCCGCTTCCGCCCCGCCCGCGACATCGACGGCACCCCGCATCGCGGTTTCATCACCGAGACGCACAGCTGGGGCGTGGACCGGAGCGATGACGCTCCGGCCCCGCAGTAGCTCAGCAGCCTTCGCGGCGATTGTGTGCGGCGCTGCGACGCTTGTCGATGTGACGGCCGAGCAGCGCGCCGCCGCCGGCACCCGCCAGCGTTCCGATCGTGCCGCCGCCCAGCACATTGCCGAGCACGCCGCCGCCGACCGCACCCGCGATCGTGCCGGTGGTGCCGTTGCTGCGCTTGCAGTGATAGCGATAGTCGCCGTCACGGCCGTGATAGCTGCGGTTGTCGTTGTAGTAATGATGGCGCGCCATCGCGGGCGCCGGCAGCGCGGTCGGCACGGCAACGATCGCGGCCATCGCGGCAAGAGCAATCTTCTTCATAGTCTTTCTCCCATGGTATCGGGCGCCCAACGAAAGAGCGGCCAAGTGGTTTCGGTACCGATGTGATAGATACGCCTCGCTACTTGAACACAAGCAGTCTCGCCGCTTAAGCCTCCAGTCATGCCCGCCACGCCCGCCTGGCCGCCCGACAGTGCGCCGCGCCTGTTCATCGCCACGACGTTGAGCGACGGGGCCGAAATCGCGCTGGACCCGGCGCAAGCCAATTACCTCGTGAACGTCATGCGGCTGAAGCCAGGCGATGCGGTGCGCTGCTTCGACGATGTGAGCGGCGAATGGGCGGCCGAACTCGCCTTGGCCGGCAAGCGCGACGCGCGGCTGCGGATGGTCGCGCACCTCGCCTCGCGCGAACCCGTGCCCGATCTGTGGCTCGTCGCCGCGCCGATCAAGCGCCAGCGGATCGACTGGATGGCGGAGAAGGCGTGCGAGCTCGGCGTCGCCCGGTTCCTGCCGGTGACCACGCGGCGCAGCGTGATCGATCGGCTCAACCTCGATCGCTTGCGCGCCCACATGATCGAGGCGGCCGAACAGTGCGGCCGCACCGCGCTGCCATCGCTCGCCGAGCCGGTGAAGCTCGACACGCTGCTGCGCAACTGGCCTGCGGAGCGCACGCTGTACTTCGCCGACGAGACCGGCGGCGAGCGGTTCGTCCCCGCCCCCGGCCCGGCCGCGATCCTGATCGGCCCCGAAGGCGGCTTCGATCCCGCCGAGCGCGACGCGATCCGCGCCTTGCCGCAAGCCCGCGCCATCTCGCTCGGCCCCCGCATCCTGCGCGCCGAAACCGCAGCACTCGCGGCGGTGACACTGTGGATGGCAGCGGCCGGCGACTGGTGAAGCCCTCTTTTCCTACCGATCGGTAAGCGCTAGGGCGCGGCGATGACGACCCGTACCGCCACCGGCAAAGCCGATCCGATCATCGAATCGCGCGACGATCTGCTGTCCGTCTTCGTGAAGGGTGAAAAGCCCAGGGATCGCTGGCGCATCGGCACCGAGCACGAGAAGTTCGTCTACTGGAAGGACGGCAGCCACCGCGCGCCATCCTATGAGGAGCCGGGCGGCATTCACGCGCTGATGATCGGCCTCACCAAATTCGGCTGGGAGCCGGTCTACGAGGGCGAGAACATCATCGCGCTTGCCGGTGCGGACGGCGGCATCAGCCTCGAGCCCGCCGGTCAGTTCGAGCTGTCGGGTGCGCCGCTCGACAATCTGCACGAGACCTGCGCCGAGACCGGCCGCCACCTCGCCCAGTGTAAGGAGATCGGCGACAGGCTCGGCATCGGCTTCCTCGGGCTGGGCTTCTGGCCGGACAAGACGCGCGCCGAGCTGCCGATCATGCCCAAGGGCCGCTACGAGATCATGCTGCGCCACATGCCGCGCGTCGGCAGCCTCGGGCTTGACATGATGCTGCGCACCTGCACCATCCAGACCAACCTCGATTATTCGTCCGAGGCGGACATGGTGAAGAAGTTCCGGGTGAGCCTGGCGCTCCAGCCGCTCGCCACTGCGCTGTTCGCCAACTCGCCGTTCACCGAAGGCAAGCCCAACGGCTTCCTCTCCTACCGCTCGCACATCTGGACCGACACCGATCCGCACCGAACCGGCATGCTGCCCTTCGTGTTCGAAGATGGCTTCGGCTACGAACGCTATGCCGATTACATGCTGAACGTGCCGATGTACTTCGCCTTCCGCAACGGCGGCTATGTCGATGCGGCGGGGCTCGATTTCCGTGACTTCCTCAACGGCGAGCTGTCGGTGCTGCCCGGCGAAAAGCCGACGGTGGCCGACTGGACCGATCATCTCTCCACCGCCTTTCCCGAGGTGCGGCTGAAGTCTTTCCTCGAGATGCGCGGCGCCGATGGCGGACCGTGGAGCCAAATCTGCGCCCTGCCTGCCTTCTGGGTGGGGCTGCTCTACGACGATCAGGCGCTCGAAGAAGCATGGCAGCTGGTCAGGCACTGGAGCGTCGAGGACCATCACCGCATCCGCGAACAGGTGCCGCGCATCGCGCTCGACACCAAGGGTCCCCGCGGCCGCAGTTTCCGCGATCTCGGCCGCCAGGTGCTCGACATCGCGCATGGCGGCCTCGCGCGCCGCCAGCGCCTCAACGCGTCCGGCGACGACGAGACCG
The DNA here is from genome assembly GCA_964242855.1 of uncultured Sphingomonadaceae bacterium. Taxonomy (GTDB): domain Bacteria; phylum Pseudomonadota; class Alphaproteobacteria; order Sphingomonadales; family Sphingomonadaceae; genus Solisphingomonas. The sequence goes on along the minus strand of CAXTBZ010000005.1, from coordinate 61,141 downwards.
GCTACCTCACCCCGCTGCGCGAGATCGTCGAGAGCGGCAAGGTCCCCGCCCAACTGCTGCTCGACCGCTACAACGGCGCCTGGGCCGGCGACCTCGACCGCATCTACGAGGACATGGCGTACTGAGGCAGCCTCAGGCGTCCGGCGAGCGCCTGGTTTCACGCACCGCCACCTGTACCAGAACCGCTGTCGACAGCAGGATCGTGGAGACGAGCACGGCGATCGAGAGCAGCCCAGCGCTGGTCACCTCAACCTCGGCAGACAGACCGGCCCGCCGTCCGATCGCCAGGGACAATATTGCCCGCTGGTGCGCTGGCTTCTGCGATAGTGACGTGTCCCGATGCTTGGCCATGACCGCTTAACGCCAGAACCACGGCGCGGTTCACCGCAGGTCCGCGCGCTTCATCGCCATGATCGTGGCGTTCTCCCCGGTCAGCCAGCGGCGATAGTCGTACCGCGCGTCGACGACATAACCCGGCAGCGGCCCGGTCGTGATGACATAAGGGTATTGCGTATGCCACCAAACGCTCGTGCCGGGCGCCTGCTGATAGTCGGCGCGCAGTGTCCTGAAGCCGTCATATTCATAGCCACCCTCGATGTCTCTCGCGGGCACGCCGGTCGCCTCGAGCGCATCGCTCGCAGCAAGGCGCCCGCGCTGGAAGACGAGATAGTCATGCACCGCGGCGACCGAAAACCCGGCAAAGACGGCAAGCACCAGCGCCGCAGCCACCGCCCAGCCGCGGCCCCGGATCACCGCGCCGGACTTGAACACCGCGACCATCGCGAGCGGAAGAAATAGGCTCAGCAGATAGCGATCGAAGGCGCCGTGCACCGCCGTCATCAGCAGGACGCCCGCGCCGTATCCGCCGATCAGGACGAGCGGCAGGATCGTTCGCCACTCCATGCGGCGGTCCCGGACTGTCATCAAAAAAGAGCGAATCAGCTCGGCGAAATCGACTGCGATCGCCGCAGCCACGACGATCCCCAGCGCGCGGGCCGCTGCCCACCCGGCGACGAGCGGGGCCGGGATGATCGGCTGATGTATGGCGAGCACCGTATCGCGCAGGCTTAGCGGGCCGACGCCGTATGGCTGCAGGATGTTGCCATAATTCGGTAGCGAGATTTCCGGCATCCGCAGCACCATCGCCTCGCCGAAGGACACGCAGGCCAGTATGGCGATCGTGATCGCCGGCCGTGATGCCACCGCCTGGCGCGCGCTAGCGAAACCGGTCGCCAGATAGATCGGCGCCAGCATCAGCCCGAGATACTGGAGCAAGGCAAAGCCGTGCACCGCCATGAACGGCACCAAACTCAGAGTGAGCGGCGGATAGATGTCGCGCGTGATCTCAACGATCGCGTGTGGGGTGCGGCCGCTGTGCACCAGCCAGTATTGGAACCCCAGATGCTCGGCCATGCCGAATGCCAGCACGCATATTGACACGATCACACTGCGCCGGGACCAGCGCTGCTCCGCCGCCCAGGCGACGCAGAGCGCAAGCACGAGCACGATCGCGAACTGGCGCACCAGGATCGTTGCCAGCGCGATCCCGATAGCGGCACCGATCCAGCGTTTATTGCCGCGTCTCATGCCACGAGCGAACGCCCACAGCGACGCCGCCATCATCGCGACGTGCGGCACATCGGTCATGAAGCTGTTGGCGAGATAAAAATACAGCGGGTCGAGCGCCAGCGTCAGCACCAAAACCCGGGCGCTCCCGCGCGAACCGCCGATCTCTCGGCAGAAGGCATAGGTCGCGACTAGGCCGGCCGCCGCCAGCACCAATGTTGAGATGCGCAGTGCGACGAACGAGAAGCCGAACGGCAGGCAGAACAGCGCCCCCCAATAGGCCTGCAGAACGAGATCGGGCAGCGTGGGGCTTGGCGCGGCGAAGATCCCGGTGCTGAGGATCTGCTTGACTGCAAGACCGTAGACCCAGTCGTCGTTGGACGGGAAATCGACGGCGGGGTGAACGAGCAGTTCTGCAACGACGCCGATCAGCAGGATCGCCGCGATATCCCAAGGGGCGCGGCGCACGAGCCCGCCAGCGGATGCCGACAACTTGGCCTTGCGGTGCTCATCGGCGACGATCGGCAGGGTCAGGTCCGGGCTCATGTTCATCCATCGACAAGAGCAGAAACTCGTTAACCATTTGCTGCCACACCTTCTCAGCACGGGAATGGGAGGGGCGCTCGGCTATGAACATGATTGCGCCTCTCCCTCTGCAACAGGCGGACATCGGGTTTCAGGCGAACCTCTACGACGACGGCAACCCTACCCGGCGCGGCCTGCATCGATCGCGTCGCGCCTGGGTCGAGACCGCGACTGCCCGCCATGTGCTTCCTGGTACCCGCGCGATCGAGATTGGCATCGGTTGCGGCATCTTCGTTCGTCACATCGCGAAGCTCGGCGCAGACGTGACCGCCGTCGACATCAACCCCGCCTTTCTTGTCGGCGTCTCGCACGTCCAGGGGGTGACCGTCCTGCTGGCCAACGCGACCAAGCCGCTCGATCTCGGCAGCCATGATCTCGCTCTGTGTACCGAGGTGCTGGAGCATGTCGATCCGAGCGAGTCCCTGGCGCTGCTCGATGCGCTGCACCGGGCGCTGAAGCCGGACGGCGTGCTCGTCCTGACGACCCCACAGCGCTTCTCGATCGTGGAACTGATGGCGCGGCTGCTCAAGCTCCCGCCGATCCTGCTGCTGGCGCGCAAGCTCTACGGCGCGGCCGACGAGCTCGGGCATACCAACCTGCTGACTGCGCGCGCGCTCAAAGCCCAGCTCGAGATAGTGGGCTTCCGCATCGAAGCCGAGGAGTTCTTCGGATTATATCTGCCCTTCGTCGCCGAGTTCGGCGGCAAGCCCGGCTGGCGAATGCTGTCCACGCTTGGCCGCCGGATGGCAAGTCTGCCCGTGCTGAGGCGGCTGCTCTGGACGCAGGCCTATATCCTCCGGAAGGCGTGAGGCGCACCGCGCTTCCAATGTAGGATTTCGTTTGTCACGATCGCTCCGCCGAACGACGGTCGGGTCGGTCGCGGCTTTTGAGAACTGCTCGAGAAGGTCGTTTTTTTGTCCCGTTTCGCTGTCAACTTTGGGCGATTACGCATTTGACAAACCCATGCTGATTAGGTAGACAGGTTCCACGTTCAGGAGCCTGCAAATGTCCGTTCTCTCCCGGCCCCGCTTTCATGATGAAGCCGCCGCTTTCGAATATCTTGAAGCGATGGTTTGGGCAAACGGTGTTGCCTGCCCGCACTGCGGCGTCGTTGGCGGCCGGGTCTACAAGCTGGAGGGCGTTCGCTCCAAGCCGAGCAAGAAGAACCCGGAAGGCATCGTCCGTCACGGCCTGAAGAAGTGCGGCGAGTGCCGTAAGCAGTTCACTGCCAAGGTCGGCACCGTTTTTGAGGACGCCAAGCTCCCCCTGCACAAAATGCTCCAGGCCGTGCATCTGATCGTGTCGAGCAAGAAGGGCATCAGCTCGCACCAGCTAAGCCGCATCCTAGAGGTGCAGTATAATTCGGCATGGTTCCTCTCGCATCGCATCCGCGAAGCCATGCGCTCCGGCGACTTTGCGCCGTTTGGTGGGAACGGCACCCGCGTAGAGGTCGATGAAACCTACATCGGCCGCAAGAAGGGCTATGAGATGAAGCCGAACCAGCGCGGCGGTCATCACAAGATGCGCGTCGTGTCGCTGGTCGATCGCGAGACCGGCGCCGCGCGCTCGATTCATACCCATGACCTTTCCCGTGACGAGGTAGCGCAAATTGTGCGCGCCAACGTTTCCCGTGAAGCCGTCCTGACGACCGACGAGTCCACCCTCTATAAGGCGGTCGGTCGCGAGTACGCTGGCCATGACAAGGTGAACCACCTCGCTGGCGAGTACGTGCGCGGCGAGGTCACGACCAACACCGTCGAAGGCTTCTTCTCCATCTTCAAGCGCGGAATGAAGGGCGTCTATCAGCACTGCGGCGAGCAGCATCTGCACCGCTACCTCGCCGAGTTCGATTTCCGGTACAACAACCGCGCGAAGCTTGGCGTGGATGACAAGACGCGCGCTGATCGCGCGGTGGTGGGTATCGTCGGCAAACGGCTCACGTATAAGTCAGCTAACGTCTAATTCCCCGAAAGCGTCCGGTTCCGGCAGGCGATATCGAAGCCGGTGGCGAACTAAGGCGCACCGTAAGGGACGGCTTTACACCGATTCCGAGGAAGCCTAGAATCCGCTCATGGCGGATTTTGAGCATTTCGAGTTTGTCATTCCGGGGTACACTCCGGACACGATGCCGCTAGACCGTCTGATAGAATATCTGACGCAGCTAACGATCATTCTCGGCAATCCATCCGACTTGCATCTCATAGATATTCAAAAATCCAGCACCAAGCCTGTCTTGGTTATGCCACACCACGCCGCTGTTAAAGCTAGGCATCGTGCACGCGAAACCTGGGAAGGCGGCGGGTCGATCCGCCAGCGCGGAGCTTATCAACGACTCCGCCGTATGGTGACCGATGATGGCGGAAAGCCTGCAGTACTGACTTCCCGGCAAGCCACGATTCTTGAGTTTCCGAGTGTGGACTTGGGCGCTGATCAGGAAATCAGCGCTATGAGACAAGCTACTTCTGTAGCCGGCGAACTCATTAGGGTTGGGGGAGATGGCGAGTTTGATCAGATTCTCTTGAAGGAACTGTCGGACGATATCGTAACGGGGTGCTTTGCTACCAAGGAGGTGGCGAAGCGGCTCGCAAAGTGTTTGCACGAGCAAGTAAGACTTCACGGAATTGCATCGTGGTCCCGCGACCAACGGGGCCAGTGGCAAATCTCTCGAATGAAAGTCGTCGATTTTGAGACGCTTGAAAATGACGCTTTGGTTGATGCGCTGGCTGAAGTTCAAACGACCGCTGAAGGCTGGCCTGCTGACCTCGTAGATAAGTTACTCGAAATGCGCCGTGGTGCGGCTGCATGAGACCAATAGCTATAGACGCAACGACGTTAAGCATTCTGCTAAATCCGAATGCTCGCGCGCCGCTAGACGCCGCCACCGGTATCCCTCTTGAACTTGGGCGTGAGCGTATTCTCGGTTTCATTGCTCAGGTCCAAAAGGATCGGCGCAAGCTTATCATACCGACACCGGCGGCTGCAGAATTGCTTACTGCAATCGGTCCTACGTCGGCGGATTACATTCGGGTGGTAAACCGAAAAGCGGTATTTGAAGTACGATCATTTGACGAGGTGGCGGCGATTGAGTTGGCATTTCTTAATCGAGATATCTTTGGGTCTCTTGATCAAAAGAATGGCCTTGAGCCTTGGCAAAAAATGAAAGTCGATCGACAGATCATTGCTATTGCCAAGGTAGCGAAATGCGAAAAGATACTTACAGAGGACGACGGGCTCGGCAACCGAGCGCGATTGTGCGATATTGAGCCACTAAAATTGATCGACATCGCAATACCCGACGCGTCGCGCCAACGCTCGTTTCAATTGGACGAGCACGAAGAGATCCCGGCGGCTGACAACGAGCCGAGCGAGGACGCGAAATGACTCGCGACCAGTCCCAACTCGACAAGTTTAAGGAAGCCGCCCGCCAGCTAGAGACGGACGACGACGAGGCGCGCTTTGACGAGAGGGTCAAGAAGCTGGTGAAGCATAAGCCGGTCGTCCTTCCTGCCGATCCGAACGACCCCGAGGATTTCGACGTTGCCGAAGAAGGACTGAAGCAGGGGTTGGCGGAACGTCGGGAGCGGCTGGTGAAGCATGAGCCAGTGGAGGACGGCGAGTGATTGTTCTGATAGCGGCCGTCGCCCTCGCCGGCCAAAGCGATCGGGTAGCCGATTGGTTATGCGCAACGCCTCTGATTCAGAAGAACTATTCCCAGCCAATCGAAGCTAAGGATTTAGCACTCCGGATCACCGATGAGTGCGCGCGGCCATACGAGGCGCCGGACGATCAGACTTATGCCCTCTCCGAGGCATACCGAGTGCAGGACAAAACAATCTACTCGTTGGAGCAACAAACTTTCACGCACGACGTACAAACCGAAATTGAGCGACGGCGCCGAGCCAATGCCATTCACCTGCGCCGCTAGGTTTGTAAAATACGCAATCGCCCAACTTTGTCAACTTCGCCGGTACGCTAGCTAAGTCGTTGTTTATCAGCTTTAATCGCAGTCTTTGCTCGTTCAGCCGGTACTTTCCCCTGCCCCGTTGCGCGTACCAGCCACTTGGTGATCAGCCCCCGCTCGGCCATCCAATTCGCGTACAAAAGGTAGGCAGGATCGGCACTTAGCAGGTGGCGTTCCTCGGTCTTGGCGCGCCAGAAATACACCACGCTGATCAGCGCCAGGATCGCCACGTTACGTATTCCCTCAGGCCACATGCCCGACGTCGTCAGCAGCGGCAGTGAGGCCAGCCACCAGTAGAGATTCTTGCTGAGATAAGCCGGATGCTTGGTGAAACGGTACGGCCCGTTGGTCAGCACGCCGCGATAGGTCAGGTTGGAGAAGCGGATGCCGAACGCCACCGTGGCCCACGCGTAGCAGCCGGTGAGCAGGATCAGCAGAAAGGCCCAGATCGGCAGCAGCAGCGGATGATCGGACAGCACGCGCTCCCACCCCATCTGGCCCGGGCCATAGTCGAGCGGGCCGCCGTCGCTCATCAGGATGAAGGGCGGGTAGCAGATCAGCGCCGCCGTCCATCCCTGCATGAACGGATTGCCCGAACGGATGTGCGCGTCGAGCGGCCGCAGCGTCAGCAGGTAGCCGACGGTGCCGATGCTGACGTCGACTAGGAACATCAGCGCGATGCAGGCTTCGGCGAGCTTCAGCGGATCGGCCCACATCTGATCCGGCGAGGCGACGACGGCGGCACCCCAGTTTCCCGGCAAGGTCGAGAACATGAAGGCGGTGAAGAAGCCCTTGATCGCCCAGCTGCGCGCATGCTCGGCAAGCTTCGGTCGCAGGGCCGGATCGAAGTCGCGCCCGAGCGTCATCAGCCACTGCCCGAATGGCCAGGCGCCGTCCTCGCGATCGATCAGCCGGCGGTCGAGCCAGATCACGTAGGGGATCGAGAGCAGCACCAGCGGCACCAGTGCCGCCGTCAGCAGCCGCATCGCGTAGAGGTAGCCGCCCTCCCAATACCAGCGGCCGAGGCCATAGCAGGCGGCGATGATCCCCCAGGTCGCCCAGAGCCCGGCGAGCTTGACGAGGCCGGTGTCGCAGGCCTCGCGCCAGCTGCGCGGCGGTCCGTCCCAGTCGATGCCGGTCGAGGGGTTGCGGTGGACACGATCGACGAGGAGCGACCACAGCACCATCGGCGCAGCGCATGCGGCGAGCCCAGCCAGCGGCACCCACGGCGCATCGAAATGCCAGAAGCGGACGGCCACGTAGAACAACGCGAGACCGGCTAACCCGACTAGCCCAACGGCGGATGACACCGCCGAGCGCGGCCGCGCGATGAGAGGCTGGCTGGCGTCCGTCATGCAATCCCGTCCCGTTCAGGACAGGCTGCCTACAGCATCAGCCGTAAGCAAGCGGTGAAGATAGCGCCGGGCTCAGCCGATCAGCGCGGCGAGTGGTGCCTTGGCGCGCTGTGCCTTGAAGCTGGTGGGGTCGACCTTCACGCCGACCGCGCCAGTTGGCGTCGCGTCGGCAGTAGTAACGGCATCGGCAGCCGTTCCGGCGTGGCCGCCATAGATGAAGCCGTAGACCGGATAGCTGCTGTTGCCGAGATCGTGCAGGTTCTTGAACCAAACGCGGACCTTGCTCCAGTCGTTCGCGGCGGAGACATCCATCACCTCGACGTCGCTCTCGACCTTGCCGGGGCTCGACCAATTGGCGTGGGTCACCTTGACGATGCGATCGGAGACGATCTGGCTGACGGTCGCGACATGCCCGGCGCGCATCGAGCCGATCGCCTTGAACACCATTACCGCGCCCTGCTTGGGCGTGTCGCCGCGGCTGTACTTGCCGAGCGCCTGGTTCCACCATGTCGCGGCGTTGCCGAACAGCTGAATGCCCGAGAACATGCGGGCGAAGGTCACGCACTGCCAGAACGATCCGCCAGCGGCATCCGCCGGTACAGCGACAATCGACGCCATCGCGAGTGCAATGGAACAGAATGCGATCTTCGACCGTTTGATCATGTTACCAAAGCCCCGATACCCTTAGCCCGTATTCCGTGTAACCGCGCTTTCTGTTTAAAGAAGGTAACCGCCGCCGATAACGCGGCCGGTAGATGCGGCAGTGCGGCGAAGCGATCTCTGGCTCCGGGTCGGGGCGGCAAACCGAGCCAGTAGCTTGCCAGAGCGTTAAAAACCGCCGAAACGATCGGCACATCTTCCGGCGCTTGGACGGCTCAGACGGCGAATCATGAAGCACTGGTTCAAGGATGGCGTGTTCCGCGCCGTGCTCCGCAACGCCGGGTATCTGGGATCGACCAAGGCGCTGGGCGCTGTATTCGGCCTGCTTGCGCTGATCGCTGCCGGCCACGCGCTCGATCCGGTCACCTTCGGTGTGCTCATGTTGATCCACACCTACGCGCTTGGCGCCGGCGCGATCACCAAGTTCCAGAGCTGGCAGCTGATCCTGCGTTACGGCGGCCCCGCGCTTGAGCGTGATGACAGGCGAACGGTAGAGGACTCGATCCGCTTCGCGTTCGGGCTGGACGTTGCAAGCGGACTGATCGGCATGGTTGCGGCAATGCTCGCCTTGCCCTTCCTAGCGACCCGCTTCGGGATCGATCGCGCGCACCTGCCGATTGCGCTGATATACTGCACATTGGTGCCGACGATGGCGGCGGCGACGCCATCGGGTGTGCTGCGACTGCTCGATCGCTTCGATTTGCTCGCCCAGCAGCAGATCGTCACCCCGGCTCTCCGCGTGCTGGGTGCCGGGGTCGCCTACTTTACCGGCCTCGGCCTAATCGGCTTCGTGATCACCTGGTACCTCGCGGATATCCTGGGAGACCTGCTGCTTTGGGCGTTCGCGATACGACAGCTGCGCCGTCGCAACATGCTCGGTTCGTTGCGCCCCGGTTTGTTCGGGGTTGCCCGGCGCTTGCCGGGATCGTGGGGTTTCGCCTGGACCACCAACATCGCGATCTCGCTCAACGCCGGCTGGGGGCCAATCGGCAATCTGGTGGTGGGCGGCATCCTCGGGCCGGCGCCGGCCGGGCTCTACAAGATAGCGATCACCCTACTCGATTCTGCCGGCAAGCCAGCCGACATGCTGACCAAGGGCTTCTATCCCGAGATTGTCCGCCTCGATCCATCCAGCACGCATCCGTGGCGGCTCGCCGTCCGCACCGGCGCCATCGCAGGCGGTATAGCGCTGCTGGTAGTGATCGCAATCCTGCTGGGTGGAAAGCCATTCATCGGGCTGTTCGGACACAAATACATCGCCGCTTACGGCCTGCTGACGCTGATGATGTTCTCGCTCATGGTGGAGATGGCGAGCTTCCCGCTTGAATCGCTGCTCTACATGGTCGGCCGGCAACGGGCGGCGCTGGTAGCCCAGGCGGCGGGGACGCTCGGGTACCTTGGCATGTTGGCAGTTCTCGCGCACCGCTTCGGTCTCAGCGGTGCGGGCAGCGCCTATCTGCTCGGCACCGCGATGCTGGCGCTGTTCCTGCTTGTGCCGGTTCTGACGAGCTACCGCGATCGCAGCCGCTACGCTCCCGCACTGACATGAAACCGTAACACGCCGTTGCGAGGAAGATCGCTATGACACACACTCTGAAGCTGCGGAATTGCGTGCTTGGATCGATCACGATCGCCTTGGCTGCGACCGTCGCCGGAGCAGGCCGCGAGGCCGTACCGCAAAGCGCCAAGCAGTGCATCAATCGCTCGGCGATCCGCGAAGAGACTGCCGAGACGAGCAGTCACCTGATCCTCCACGTCAGCGGCGGCAAGGCGTATCGCAATTATCTGCCCACGCCCTGCGACGACCTGCTCCACATCAACAACGTGTCGAAACTGCGTTTCCGCTCGGCCGACCCCGACCGGCTTTGCCAGGGCGACACCCTAGAGATGCTCGACCATGACGGCCCACTCGGCGTGGGCGGCGATCCCGAAACGGTGAAGTGCACCCTCGGCCGCTTCGAGGGCGTTTCCGAGATGTCGCTGAGCGAGGAGTTCCGGCGCTAGCCGGCAGACACACTCCTCACCTGCACGGTAACCATTCGAGAAGGCTTTCCGCTTAGTCCGCATAGGCAGGTTCGATGAGCTTGCGAGGACGCGATGGAATTGCATGGTGCAGAGGCATTCGCGAAGGGACGTTTGTCCCTCGATGTCTCCATCATCATGCCTTGCTTGAACGAGGTCCGCTCGCTCGGCCACTGCATCGCCGTGGCGCAGGAAGCACTGGCGAGGATCCAGGACCAATACGGCTTGGCCGGTGAGATCCTCATCGCCGACAACGGATCGACCGATGGCAGCCAGGCTCTGGCGGAGAGCCTTGGCGCCCGCGTGGTCCAGGTCGCGCGTAAAGGCTATGGCGCTGCCATCCTCGGAGGTTTCGATGCCGCCTTGGGTCGTTTCTTCGTGATGGGCGATGCGGACGGCAGCTATGCATTCACCGACGCCGTGGCGATGATCGGGCGTCTGCTGGATGGCGCCGATCTTTGCATGGGATCGCGCTTCAAGGGCGGCATCGCGCCCGGCGCCATGCCCTGGAAGAACCGTTACATCGGCAACCCGGCACTAACCGGCATCCTCAACCTGTTCTATCGCTCCGGCATCGAAGACGCCCATTGCGGCCTGCGCGCGATTCGCCGGGAGGCGGCGCACGCTCTCAACCTGCGCGGCAGCGGCATGGAATTTGCCAGCGAAATGGTGATCAAGGCCTCGCTGCAGAGGATGCGCATCGATCAGGTGGCGGCGACGCTCTCCCCCGATCTGCGTGACCGTCCGCCGCATCTGCGCCCCTGGCGCGACGGCTGGCGCCACCTCCGCTACCTGCTGATGCTGAGCCCAACCTGGGTATTCGGCGTGCCTGCGCTGCTGGCGGTGACGGCGGCATTAATCATCCTGAGCATCGCCGCCCTGCACGCTCTCGGACTTTTCAGCGGCGATGGTTCCTTCGGCGCCAGCTGGACGATTGTGGCGGGCTTCCTCCTGACCGTCGGGCATTTCGCAGGCATCATGGCTTTGACCACGCATTTTCATGGTGCAAAGCTCGGTTACCGAAGACTCCGCCCTACGCTGGAAAGGCTTCGCCCGGTGCTGACGCTGGAACATGCTCTGATTAGTGGATCGGTGGCAATGCTCGCATCCTTCGTCGCTTTCGCTGTGATCGGGCTGAACTGGATCGCGAGCGGCTTCGTCGCTCCGCCCTCTGTACTGCCGGTGACCCTCGCCGCTGCAATTGGCGCTTTGGGCTTTCAGACCGCACTCGGAGGCTTCCTGCTTGCAATCATGGCCGGCCACGACGCATGTTTCATCGGTACCGAAGAAGCATCGCCGATCGCCTTTTCGACTATGCGGATCGCTGCATGACTTCCGAGCGCGCACTTCCTCGCCCGTGGCAGACCGACTGGCTTCTGTTGAGAGGCCTTTCCAGATTGGTGCGCGACGACACAATCGAGCGAGTGCGCCCGGGAAGCAATTTGGTCGATCTGGGATGTGGCGACATGCCTTACCGCCAGCTTATCGAGACCGCAGGCATAAACTACATCGGCGCCGACATCGGCGCGGGTGCAGATCTCAAGATCGATGAACGTGGCCGCGTCGACCGTGCCGCTCACACCGTCGATGCAATCCTCTCGGTTCAGGTCCTGGAGCATGTACTCGACCTCGACGCGTACTGCGGCGAGATGCACCGGTTGCTTCGGGCCGATGGCACGCTCTTCCTGTCAACGCACGGGACCTGGCTCTATCATCCTCATCCAGAGGATCATCGCCGCTGGACTCGAACAGGGCTTACGGCAGATCTGGAATCGCGTGGGTTCAAGGTCGAGGAGGTGACCGCATTGGTCGGGCCGCTGGCAACAACGACAATCCTGCGCCTCACGGGGTACGGGTTCATACTCCGAAAGCTTCCTCTTCTTGGCGCCGTTCTAAGCGGCATGATGTCGCTGTTGATGAACGCGAGAGCGATCCTGGAAGACGCGATCACGCCCGCTGCCATGCGCATGGACAATGCCTGCGTCTACTGGATTAGGGCGCGGCCGGCATGACGCGCTACCTTGATCGCGTCTGCTACCTGGCGGTAGCCGCGACGTGCTTCGTCACGCACAACGTCGTCCTCATTCTGGCTGATAGCGCTGGGTATTCACTTCCAACGGCAATGCTGAGCTCTTTTGTGATTGTGGCCCTGCTGGGCTACGTGATGCACAGCCTCATCACCTTTCGCGAACCGTTATCATGGCCGGGTCTCCAGCGTTATGTCTCCGCGATGTCGCTAACCGTTGCGGCGGCATTTGCCATGACGTGGTTCTTCAAGACGGGCCTGAGGCTGCCGATGCGCGCGGCTGCACCGGCCGCATCGGTTATGATGCTCGCAATCAACTTCCTGCTGAGCCGTTGGGCCATCGTGGCGCCCGCCAAAGCATCGGGTTGACCGCGATCGGCACGCCTCGATCCCGCTCGATCTTGCACCGCTGCTTCCCATGCGCATCCTGACTGTCACTCACTTCTTCGAGAGTCATGGCGGCGGCATCGAGCGCGTCGCGGGTCATTTATGCCGCAACCTGGCGGTGCTTGGGCACGACTGTGAGTGGGCGGCGAGCGCGGCTGATCCGCTACCGGTCGATGATGCGATCCGAATACTGCCGCTCGAGTGCTACAACCCTACCGAACGCCTGACAGGCTTGCCGATGCCGATCCCTGGGCCCGCAGCTTTGCGCGATCTTGCCCGCGCCATCGATCGGTCGGATGTCGTGATCATCCACGACGCGCTGTATTGCACCTCGATAGCTGCCATGACGATCGCGCGATCCAAGGGCCGCCCGATAATCCTGTTCCAACACATCGCTGCGATCGCCTTTGCTTCTCGCTTGATGCGCACGCTCATGCGCACTGCGAACCGGCTCGTCACGCGCCCGATGTTGTTCGCAGCAGACCAGGTGATCTTCATCAGCGAAACCGTACATGAAGCGTTCGTCAGTGTACGGATGAAGCGTTCGCCGCGCGTGCTTTTCAACGGAGTCGATCGATCGATCTTCCATCCCGGCCCCAGTGATCGCAAGTCGCTTGGATTGCCCGAAGCCGGCCTCGTTGCAGCGTTCGCGGGCCGCTTCGTCGAGAAGAAGGGACTGGTTATTCTGAGAGAACTCGCCACCCGCCGGCCGGATATCACCTTCGCCCTGGTCGGATCGGGTCCGGTGAAGCCTGGACGATGGGGACTTCCGAATATCCGGGTGTTCGGCCCGCTCAATCCCCCGCGCGTCGGTGATGTCTTTCGGGCGGCCGATATCTTGCTGCTTCCAAGCGTCGGCGAAGGCTATCCTTTGGTCATTCAGGAAGCGATGGCATGTGGCGTGCCCGTAATCTGCGGCGCAGAAAGCGCTCGCGCAGACTCGGCCGCCGGGCGCTGGCTGAAGGGGGTCGACGTCGATCTCGCTCGTCCACAAGAGACCGCAGTCAGCATGTCTCGCCTTCTCGACAAGCCGTCACTCTCTACCGAACAGAAGCAAAGCATGGCGGCCTATGCCGCAAAAACCTATATTTGGCCGAGAGCCGCACAGAGTCTTGCCGAGATTGCTGCAGACCTCGCTACTTGAGCCATTCCTCGGATTGCCACAGCCAATCTTCAGCGAAATACCCTCACCCGACATCCCGCCGCTGTCAGACGCGGCGCGATGATCGCATTTTGTCGGGTTGCCGGATCACCTGATCGAACACCGTAGTAGCTGTTCATTCCATCGAATGTTCGGTCGCCGATCAGCGCGACATGCGGGCGCATCCGGCAGAGGCTGCGGATGAGGCTCGGGTCCATCTCTTCTGCGATCAAGCGCACCGGGCGGGTGTCGAGCGATGGCGAGTTGTGCACCAGATCGTCGGCGAACGGCGCGTCATCCTTGCCGACGATGGCGTAATCGGCAGTGATCGACGCGATCTGCCGGTCCACCCGCGCAGCCGGCGCGTAGAACTGGTGCGACATCCAGAGCTGAAGCGGCAGGATTATGAGGATACTGGCGGTCGAGGCGATCAGCAGCGGCGTTCGCCACTCGCTGCGTCGCGCGCCGAGTGACTTCCAACCGTAGACCGCAAGCAGGATGCAGTTGCCGATCAGCCCGTGCAGATACCGATAGCCGAAGCCGAAGCCTTGATAGGGCAGGATGACGGCCATCACCAGGATGGTCACCGCGACGCCAAGGGTCAGCGCACCGGCGAGCCGGTCCTTGCGCGCGGTCTGGTAGGCCAGGAGCATCAATGGCACGAGGAGAAGGTTCTGCCATGCCACGAAGCGCATCAGATTGGCTGCAATGTCCGGGAGGCTCATGGGATCGCGATCGAGCATCGTCGTCGTAAGCCGGGTCAGGTAATCGACTCCGGCGGGCGCAGGCGTGGTCAGCCCCGCCTGCAGCAATGAGAAGATCCAGTTCGGCCACCACAGCCAGAACATGCCGATCGCGAGATACCCGACGCCGAAGAACACGGCGCGCGGCCAGTTCCTCTCGACCAGAAGTAGCAACAGGATCGGTCCTGCAAACATCGGGTGCATGAGCGGCTGATGCAGACCGATCGCAACGAAGCCGACGACGATCGCCATCATGTCCGCCCACCAGGCCCGCCGCAGAAAGAGGAGCAGCCACAGCAGATTGCAGGCGAGGTGCGCGGGCATCGCGAACGCCGTCATCCCGGTCACGACGATCTGCCCGGAGCCTGCGTAGAGCAGCAAGGCCACCACCGGTGCCTCGCGGTCTTCGGGCCAGATGCGGCGCGCGCAGCCCCAAAGCGCTAGTGCCCCGACAACGGTCATCAGCGGTCCGGTCAACGTCGGGCTAGCGATGATTCCAATGAGGGCTCGAAGCGCTGCGTTGAGCGGCAGATAGGATGATATCCATGCGCTCCGATGATCGACCGGGTACATGAAGCGGGTGTTCAAAGGCTGCGCGTGATCGTGCCAGAACGCCGGAAGCGTCTGCACGAGGTGTCCGCCGGCAAAAACATCGGCATCGAACGTCGCGAGCTTCTCGTCGATGCTCATGTCGTAGCCGGACAGGACCCAGTAATGCCCGGCGTAACACAGCAACAGCATCGCCGCCGCAACGAGCCATGGCAGCCAAGGTCCCACGGTAAGCGGCGCGTGCCGCTCGCGGCGAACGACCGAGGTTGCAGCAAGCAGGCCCGCGCCGATCAGCAGCAACCAGCGATCCTGGCGATGAAGGAAGAATGCGGTGACGTTGATGTCCGGCCTGAACAGGAGCGAGAGCGCGAAGGCGGCCAGCGCTAATCCTGCCAGCAGACCGCCACCCAGCAAGACCTTCACGTGGCCTAAATCGGTCAACAAATTGCCGAGCCGGCGCTGCCTAGGTGATCTCTCTTCGGGTGAACGCGCCATGGTGAACCACTGTCACGGCATGGCTAATTATGCATTAACCCTTAGAAACTTGAAGCGGTTCGATCAGAGCGCCGCTTGCTTGGATCCGAACCGCACCACCGGGCGCCTGAGCCGTTCGTCGAGATGAAGGTAGGCGGGATCGAACTCGGCCACGCGGATCAATCCCTCCAGATCGTCGATCTTCACCGATGCTCGGCTCAGGACAGCCAGGCCGCGCTCCCGGAGGAGCCGCGCCATCCGATTCACGTGGATGGGCGTGAGACCGAGGACTTCCGCTATTTGCAACTGCGTCACGGGAAAGGTGAATGATCCGTCAGCGGCAATCAGCCCCGCCTGTTCATGGCGATGTCGCATCTCGCAAAGAAGATGCGCCAATTTGGCTTCCGCCGGACGACGCGCGATGCTGACCATCCACTCGGACATGACCGCCATGTCGGCCACACAATCGCGCCAGAACGCCATGGCGATATTCGGAAAGCGGTCCGCCACAGCCGCCAGATCAGCATGCGTGATGCGCACAACGCTGGACGGGGTGAGCGAATGAAAGGTCCAGGATGTCCTTGGCAGGGCAACGGAGCAAAGATCGGCCATATCGCCTGCGATATGCAACGCCACGATCTGGCGAACGCCGTCGGCCATTTGGGAAAAACGCCCCAGCACTCCGGACGCAACCAGGTAAGACACGTCCGTGTTCTCGCCCGATTTGATCAGATCATAATTGCCGGGAAGCTCCATGGCACGCGCCGGCAGATCGAGCAGCGCTTGCTGTTCCTGATCGTCCAAGGTCGATCGAAGCAGGAGACGATCAACGAGCGGCTGGAGAGCATGGGGGGACATCATTCACACGTAGCGGTGCTCGCTCGAGATAGCTAGCGCGCCGTTGCGAGAGCGTTGGCTCATATGAGGTTGCTGCTCGCGAGCCGTCGAGCCAAGCATGTTGCATTCGCGCCTCCGGAACGAAGCGCCGACGGCGGCATTTGACACGGCATGCCAGCACCCGTCGATTGCCTCGTTGTTGGCGCCGGACCGGCCGGTCTCACGGCGGCCATCTATCTTGCCCGGTTTCGCCTCAACATCGCGGTGATCGATGCAGGTGCAAGCCGTGCGGCGACAATCCCACGCACGCACAACCATGCAGGCTTTCCTGGCGGTATCAGTGGAGAGGGCTTGCTTGCCCGCATGCGCCAGCAGGCCGAAGAGTTCGGCGTAAAGATCAGGGCTGGCGCTGTTGACCGACTGGACCGTCAGGATGGAACCTTTGCAGCAACCGTCAACGGGACGGTGATCCTCGCTGATACGGTCCTGCTGGCCACGGGTGTGGTCAACCATCATCCTAACATGGACGACACAGAGCATGACCTGGCGGTGCAGCGCGGCCTGCTGAGATACTGCCCGATTTGCGACGGTTACGAAGTCACCGACAAGCGCATAGCCGTGATCGGGTCCGGTACGCACGGGCATGACGAGGCGCTGTTCCTGCGGATGTACGCGACCGACGTGACCTTGATTGCGCCCGACGCGGCACTTGCGCTGACGCCGGATGAGCGCTCCAGCTTGATCGGTAATGGCGTCAAGCTGGTCGACGGCCCATGCGGACGCCTGCGCATTTCACACGATCGGATCATCGTAGCGACCACTGATGAGGAGCTTGCGTTCGAAAGTATCTACCCGGCCCTAGGCTCGATGATCCGCTCGGAACTTGCGGTCGGCCTGGGTGCCGCCGCCACCGATGATGGCTGCCTTACCGTGGATGATCATCAGCGTACGACGATCGAGGGTCTGTACGCCGCCGGTGACGTGACCAAAGGCTTGGATCAGATCAGCCACGCGATGGGACAGGCCGCGGTCGCCGCTACCACCATTCGCAACGATCTCGCCAAGACCCGCCCTCTCCTCAGGACCTGACACTTCCTAAGGTCGGCGATATGCCGGCGCAGTTTATAGATCAGCCGTGGTGGCTACCCAGCGCCACCTTCGCCCCCACGTAGATGTAGCGGCCGATGGGCGAGATCGGCTGATCGGTCGTGTTGCCCTGATCCGGCTTCTGATTGGTCAGATTGTTGACGCCGCCGTAGAAGGAGAAGCCGGATTCCAACGTGTACTGCGCCTGGAGATCATGCTGCCATAATTCGCTGTAGCGCAGCAGTTTGTGCGGCACGAGATTGGGGTTGCCCTCGATCTCGGCGAGCGGGAAGCGGTAAGTGCGGTCAGCCCGCCCACCGTCCATGTCGGCGAGAAATCGAAGTTCCACTTCGGCTGATACGGCTGGTCGCGATCATTCTCGGGCAGCGCGCCCGGTGTGCGGATAAACGCGGACTTGCTCAGATAGCCGCCGACCAGCCTGAGGTTGATACTGCCGGCGCGTGCGGTCTGCACCGTGTAGTCGATGTTCAGATCGGCGCCAGCGGTGCTGAAGCGGGACACGTTCTGCGGCTGGACGGTGTAACCGTCGATCAGCCCTGTCCCCTGCTGGCGACTGATCAGCGGACAGAATTGATTGTTTATGGTTGGCTGGTCGACGCAGAGCTGTGCCAGCGTCTGCTGGTCCGAGAGGTTGATCGCGTCGCGCAGCTTGATGTCGTACCAATCTACCGACACGGTGAGCCCGCGCACGAAGTCCGGCCTGAGCACGATGCCCGCTGTCCAGGTCCGCGCCGTCTCGGGCTTGAGGTTAGGGTTGCCGGACTGGATGCCGAACACGCTGGAAGCACCGGCGGCGGTGCCCAGCGGATTGAACGTGTCCGGATTGGCGCCGAGCCCGGTCAGCAACGCCCGGCAGTTCGCTCCGCGATACTGGGTGCCATAGGTCAGCTGGGTCTTGTCGCACGGATCGGTGAAGAAATACTGCGAGCCCGTCACCGGGGCGAACAGCTCGCCGATATTGGGCGCACGAACCGATTTTCCGTAGGTGCCACGGAACGTGACGGCCTTCACCGGCGCGTACACGCCGTTGAACGACCATGTCGTCGTGTTCCCGATTGTCGAGTAATGCGAATAGCGCGCTGCCGCGCCGACCGACAATGTCTCGGCAAGAGGCGTGTTCTTCAGGATCGGCAGGTTCAATTCGCCGAACGCTTCCTTGACGTCGAACGCGCCGCGCGATGCGTTGACGACGCCATATTCGTCATACTGGTAGAAGGCAGCCTCGGTGAACAGCGCATCGGGATCGAAGCGGCTGGTCTCGCGACGATACTCGCCGCCGATCGAGAATTGGATCGGCCCGCCGGGCAGGCTGAAGAACGCTCCGAAGTCGCCGCTTACGGCGCCGCTCGCCACCTGTTGGGTGATTGTCGAATGGCTCACCGGGTTCACCATCGTCCACGCGATCGCGGCAGGATCACCCACGCCGGCGCCGAAGATGTTGAGCGGCCGGCAGCCACTGTTCGGCCCCGGCGTAAAGGTGATCGCGCCGGCAGCGGCCGCGGGATTCAGGTTCGACCGGCAGATCGGCTGACCGGTCGCCGGGTCGGTCACGACGTCGAGGGCGGCTGCGAAGCGATCCGCCAGACGGTCGTTGAGCTTGGTGATCCGCGTGTCTGTCTCACCGTATTCGTAATAGGCGTCGTAGGTCGCGTGATCGCTGATCCGCCCCGCCACGTCGATGACGCCGCGGTAGGTGCGACGCAGATCGTCCTCTCCGTGGATGCCGTAATCTTCGTTGTCCCGCGTCACCGTCACGGTGTCGCCGGTCGCCGCCGCTCGGATCGAAGCTGGGATGAAGGGATCGTCGAGCGAGATGACCGCGGGATAATCGCCACTCGGCGTGTCAAAGGTGGTCGCACGCGATCGCACGAACTTGCCTTCGACAGACAGCTTGAACGCGTCGCTCACATCGTAGTGCGCCAGCAGGTTGATATCGTTACGCCGCGTGCGGGGTAGCAGCTGGCCGACGAAGCCTGCGACCGGCGTGCCCGATCCACCGATCTCGTACGTGTCGTCCGGCGTGCCATGGACGTAGGGCCGGCCATTGCCCTCAAAATCGGGGGAGCCATCCCCGTCCACGTCCACCGCGCCGGTGACGGACTCGCCGATATAGTGGAGGTTGCCGACGAGAATGTTCTGCGGAAGGTTGGGATTGGCATTGTCGGGATTGGCGTTGTTGTGGATGATGTACTGCCGGTTCGCCTCTCTCAGATAGGACCGGTCATCGTTCTGAAGAGCATCCTCGGCATCATATTCGTAGGCCAACGTGACGTTGCCGTGACCGTCAGCGAAGTTGTGACCCGCAGCAATCGAAGCAAAGCGATTGCCGCCGTCGCCATATTGCGAGATGCCGATCTGCGAGCGCGCGGTCACCCCTTCGAAGTTGCGCTTCAGGATGAAGTTCACGACGCCGGACACGCCGTCGGCCCCATACACCGCTGACGCGCCGCCGGTCAGCACATCGACCCGCTCGATCAGGTCGGTCGGTATGGTATTGATGTCGACTGCCGCGGTGTTCGCCTCGCCTGCGACGTGGCGGCGCCCGTCAACCAGCACGAGGGTTCGGTTGGTTCCGAGATTGCGCAGGTTGAGTTCGTTGAGGCCGGCGTCCCCGAAGCGGCCGCGAGTGAGCGAATCGTAACCCGAGGTCTGCGTCCCGTCGACCGAGCCAGTGAGCGCCGGCACGCGCTGCAGGAAGGTCGTGATGTTGGTGTTGCCCGATTGTTGGATGTCAGCGGCATTGAACGAGGTGATCGCGCTCGGCGCGGCAAGCGCCGGTCGCGCAATCCGCGAACCGGTGACCACGATCTCATTGGCTTTCGCCTCAGCAGGCTGTTTGTCCGCAGCAGCCGTAGTGGCGACGACAGGTGTTTGGGTGGCCTCAGGAGTAACCGGCGTGCTCGCAGTCTGCGCCAGAGCGCTTGTACCCGAGAGCAGGATTATACTCGCGAAACCAAGAGCCCGTCGCCGTGACATTAGCATCCCCCCGTTGCCGCTCCGGCTTCAGCCAAGCAGCCCCACCCTGCACCGCCTGCAGCGTGGTTGTTTCTCAATGTATTAGCGGGATTTCAGGGCGAGGTAAGGCGAAATTGCGCGCGCGGCTATTTTGCCGCAGGGGCGTTGCTCGATCAGCGCTGGCACGACTATGACCCGGGCGTGGAGAGACCAGCAGACTGGAGCGCGCACCCGATCACCCGGCGTACGCTGGGCGTCGGCGCCGCGGCGTTGTTGGCAGGATGCGGCAGAGGCCGCACCAGCGATCGTGTGTCGCTTTGGGCGATGGACGTCGAGGGCGAGAACGCCCGCTTCATCGTTCCGGCGTTCGAGCAGCGTACCGGCATCCATGTCGATCTACAGTGGCTCGCATGGTCGGCCGCACACGAAAAGCTGCTGACCGCGTTTGCCGGAGGCTCACTGCCCGATGTGCTGATGCTCGCAAATGCGTGGCTGGCGGAGTTCGCCATGATCGGCGCACTGGCGCCAATGCCGCCCGACGCCGCTTCGCTCATGGTCGACCAATTCCCCGAGATCGCTCAGGCCACGCGGATTGGCCCTCAGAGCGTCGCCTTGCCGTGGGTCGTCGACACCAATGTTCAGTATTTCCGCCGCGATCTTGTCGACCTGGCGGATAGTAACGCGTTCACGTCGTGGAGTGGCTGGAAACAGGTGCTGCACGCGACCCGGCGCAGGCAGTCGGATGGCTTTCCTCTGCTGATGCAGCTGGACTGGCCCGACCACCTCATGGCGCTTGCCGGTCAGCAGCCCGATCCTTTGCTGCGCGATGAGAACAGCCGAGGCAATTTCCGCTCGGCGGGCTTCCGCGCTGCACTCGGCTTCTACAAGTCCTTGTTCGACGAGCGCCTGGCGCCGCTCGCATCGAGCAGCGAAGTCAGCGATCCGGTGCTCGAACTCGCGCGCGGGTGGATCGCCATCTACCCTGCCGGATCGTGGATCCGCGCCGAACTGCTGCGCCGGCAAAGCGTAATCCCGAAGGACAGCTGGATGACTGCGCCGATGCCGGGACCTGATGGGCCCGGTGCGGCGCTCGTCTCGGGATCGAGCCTCGTCGTGACCCGTTCGGCGCGTGACCCGGCCAAGGCTTGGGCGCTGGTGCGCTATCTTTGCGCGTCGGCCACGCAGGTCCGCTTCCATCGGATCGCAGGCAATCTGCCATCTCGCCCCACCGCCTGGGCCGATCCGACCCTTGCCGATGACCCCGTTCTGCAGCCGTTCCGAGCGCAACTCGCCCGAGCCGGTGAGGAGCCCAAGGTGATGGAGTGGTCGCGCATCACCGGAGAAATTCAGCTCATCGCCGAGCGTCTCGTGCGCGGGATGCTCACCATCGACGAGGCGTGCGTTGCAATGGACACCCGCGTGGATACGTTGCTCGCCAAACGTCGATGGCTGCTCGATACCGGGCGTGTGGCATGACCGGTCAACAGCGCACCGGCCTTGCGTTCACGACGCCGGTGATCGTCGCCATCCTGGTGCTCTATGTGCTGCCCACGGCGGGTGCCCTGCTGCTCAGCTTGACCGACTTCGACGTCTATGCCTTTGCCAATCCTGCGAACCTGCGCTTCGTCTGGTTCGCCAATTACAGACAGCTGCTCACCGATCCGCTGTTCTGGCATGCGCTCGGCAACACGCTCGTGTTTTCTATCGTCGGAGTACCATTGACGCTCGGCGTGTCGCTTGGAGCGGCGCTGATGCTGGATGCGCGTGGCTTGCGCTGGCGCGCCTTCTGGCGGGTCGCGCTGTTCGCGCCCTATGTCACTACCCTGCTCGCAGCCGCAGTGCTGTGGCGCTACCTCCTCGATCCACGCTTCGGCTTGCTGAACCGCGGGCTTGCTCTGCTCGGGATCGCGCCGATCGACTGGCTGGGTGATCCGCGCTTCAGCGTTCCGGCGATCCTGCTGTTCATCGCGTGGAAGCGCTTCGGTTACAACATGATCCTGTTCTCCGCCGCGCTTACCGCGGTGCCGGCCGACCTCATGGATGCCGCGAGGCTCGATGGAGCCAACCTGTGGACACGCTTACGGCACATCGTGCTGCCCGCGATCGGCCCCGTACTGCTGCTCGCCGGCCTGCTCAGCGTCGCCGAGTTCCTGCAGATCTTCGATGAACCCTATGTGATGACCCAGGGCGGCCCGGCGCAATCGACGCTGACCGTGCTTTACTTCATGTTCAACCGCGGCTTCGAGTGGTGGGATCTCGGCGCCGCGTCCGCTGTGGCAGTGGTGCTGTTCGCTCTTATCCTGTGCGTGACCGCCGTACAGTGGCGGATCGGACGGAGAGCCGCATGGGCCTGAGCGCGCGATCGCGAAGCTTTGTGGTGACGCTTGGCGTGGCTGCCTTCACGATCGTCATGATCGCGCCGCTCGCCTGGATGCTGTCGGTATCGCTGATGGCGACCGGCGAGGCCGCTTCGCAGCCACCGCCCTTCCTGCCGCACGTGCCGACGCTCGGCCATTACCGGCAGTTGTTTGCCGAGTACGGCATCGGCAGACCGCTCATCAACAGCCTGGGCCTGGCGACGACCGCGACGATCCTCGGTCTATGCTCGACGCTACCGGCCGGATACGCGCTTGCCAAGCTGCGCTTTAGCGGCCGTGAGCTTATGCTGCGATTGCTGCTGCTGACGCTCGTGATCCCCGGCCAAGTGGCGATGCTGCCATTATTTCTGATGCTCCGCTCAGTCCATCTGGTGAATACCTATGTGGGAGCGTTGCTGCCGTCGCTCGTCGGCATCTTCTCGGTGCTGTTCGTGCGCCAGGCATCGCTCTCCATTTCCGACGAGATGCTCGAGGCGGCGCGGCTCGACGGTGCGAGCGAAGCGCAGATCTTCCTGCGTGTGGCGCTGCCGCTGCTCCGCCCTGCCGCGGTGACGCTGGGCCTCTTCATCTTCTTCGCCAACTGGGACGATTTCCTCTGGCCGCTCATCGTGCTGGCCGACCAACGACTCTACACCCTCCCCGTCACGCTGGCGGCGTTGTCACGCGAGCATGTGCAGGACGTCGAGGTCATGATGGCAGCCGCCGTGGTGACCGCAGCGCCGATTCTCATCATCTTCACCGCACTTCAGCGCTTCTACATGGCCGGGCTGACCGCAGGCAGCGTCAAGGGCTGACGGCGAGCGACGATTCGTCGGCGGCGAAGAGGTGCCAGCGACCGTGCGCGCCGCTGAATGTGAGGGTCTCGCCCAGTGTAGCGCTTGCATCGCCGGGCAGTTGCGCGATCATCCTGGCCCCGTCGAGTTCCGTGGCGAGATGCACGAAAGACAACGGACCCAAACGCTCGAACAACTCGATAGGGCCGGCAAAGGCGCCTTGAGGATCAGCGATGAGGTGTTCGGGCCGTATCCCCAGGGTGGCGCCCTTGCCCACCGCTGCCGTCGGCACGTGCAGGTCCAGAAGCAGCGTTGCGCCGTTTGCAAGCCGCACGCAGGTTCCCTCCGCCGACTGTGCGTCTATGGTGACCTCCATAAGGTTGATCGCGGGCGACCCGATTGCCTTCGCCACTGTCAGTGTCGCTGGACGAGCGTAGAGATCGAGCGGTGGCCCAACCTGCTCGATGCGCCCCCGGTTCATCACCACAATGCGGTTAGCGAGCGTCATGCCTTCCGCCTGATCGTGGGTGACGTAGATCATCGTCGTTCCGAGTTCCTGGTGCAGGCGCGCGAACATGTGGCGCAGGCGCACCCGCAACGCCGCGTCCAGGTTCGAAAGCGGCTCGTCGAGCAGCAGGACCTGCGGATTGCGGATGATCGCGCGTCCGATCGCCACCCGCTGCCGTTCGCCGCCCGACAAGGCGCGCGGGCGGCGTGCCAGCAACGGATCCAGGTCCAGCATCTCGGCGACACGACCGACCTGCGCCTCCCGCTCAACCTTCGGGACCTTCGCGACGCGAAGCGGAAACGCGATGTTCTCGGCAACCGAAAGATGCGGATAGAGCGCGTAGGACTGGAAGACCATTCCGATGCCGCGGCGAGCAGGCGCCAGATCCGTGACATCCCGCCCGTCGATCGCAATCCGGCCGCTGGTTGGAGTTTCAAGCCCGGCAAGCAGCCGCAGCAGCGTCGACTTGCCTGATCCCGACCCACCGATCACCACGAGGAACTCGCCGCTTGTCACCGCGAGGTCGATATCCTGAAGGGCAGCCACCCCTCCGAAGATCTTCGACAAGCCGGTGACGGTAAGCGAGCTCAATGCCTCACATTCCGGGCTCGCAGATTAGGGAAACGCGACGCCTTCATTCCACTCGTTCCCTGGCCTCGTCACGCAAAGTTGCTCGTTCGTCGACAACCGGCTCAGGCTTGGTCGATGCAGGCGCCGCGATCAACCTTTGTTAGGACGCATGCGCAGAGGCTCGCTTGGTGCTTCGGGATACGGCAAAGTTTGGAGAAGGCGCAAAATAGCTCGCTCTGCTTGTATCCTAGTCGAGCCGGGAGACGTTACCGCTAGGCTTGTGAAAATCGAAACGCGACGTTTGCCGTCTGATCAAAGCCGTTCGACAATGGTGACGTTGGCGATGCCGCCGCCTTCGCACATCGTCTGCAGCCCGAGGCGACCGCCACGGGCTTTCAGAGCGTGGAGCAGCGTGGTCATCAGCTTGGTGCCGCTGGCGCCAAGCGGATGACCCAACGCGATGGCGCCACCATTGACGTTAAGTCGCGCAGGGTCGGCGCCAAGCGCCTTCAGCCAAGCCATCGGGATCGAGGCGAACGCCTCGTTGACCTCGAAAAGATCGATGTCATCGAGCTTCATCCCGACGCGCTCCAGCGCCTTGCGCGTCGCAGGGATCGGCTCCTCCAGCATGATCACGGGATCGCCTGCAGTGACGGTGAGGCCGACCACTCGCGCCATCGGCGTCAGGCCGAACCGTTTCACGGCCGCCTCGCTGGCGACCAGCACGCCGGAAGCGCCATCGGTCATCTGGCTGGCATTGCCCGCGGTGATCGTGCCGCCCTCGGTCAACGTCTTCAGGCCCGCCAGTGACTCCATCGAACTGTCGACGCGCACGCCCTCATCCTGGGCGAACTTGCCGTCGACCGTGTCAACCGCCACGATCTCCTCGTGGAATGCGCCGGACGCGATCGCGGCGGCCGCCTTGCGGTGGCTGGCCAGGGCATAGGCATCCAGGTCTTCGCGGCTACATCTGTATTTGTCCGCAATCGCCTGCGCGCCGTGGTATTGGCTGAACTCGGCGATACCGTACCGGTTCTTGATCGCGCCGGACCAGGGCCCCTCGCCCAGACCCGCCTGCCCGTGCAGCGTGAAGTTGGAACCCATCGGCACCCGCGTCATGCTCTCGACACCCATCGCCACGACGAGGTCCTGCGTGCCGGACATGATCGCCTGAGCCGCGAAATGCAGCGCCTGCTGCGAGGAGCCGCACTGGCGATCGATCGTCACCGCCGGAACGCTGTCGGGCAGCGAGGATGCCAGCACGACGTTGCGACCAAAGGCAAAGGACTGCTCTCCCGCCTGAGTCACGCAGCCGAGGATAACGTCTTCCACCGCCGCCGGATCGATCCCCGATCGAGCGACCAGCGCATCGAGCACGACGGCGCCAAGATCAGCGGGATGAACCCCGGCAAGTGCGCCCTTTCGCTTGCCGCCCGCAGTCCGGGTGGCGGCAACGATATAGGCTTCGGGCATGGATCAGCTTCCTTGATAGTTCGGCGGACGCTTGGCGAGGAAGGCAGCGACGCCTTCGATACCCTCGGCGCCGACACCCGCTGCCGAGATCGCGCGCCCTTCCCGTTCGCATTGCGTTTCGAGCGTGGCCGAAAACGTCTCGAGCAGCAACGCGCGTGATGCGCCCAGCGCGGCTGTGGGCGCCGCCGCGAGCGCCTTTGCGGCTTCCCGGCCGGCAGCCTCCAGATTCTCGGCCAGCCGCGTGACCAACCCCAACCGCACCGCCTCCTCCGCGCCAACGCGGCGGTTGGTGAGGATCATGTCCTGCGCGGCTCGCAGCCCGGCGACGCGGGGCAGCCACCAGGTGAGGCCGCAATCGGGAACAAGACCGATGGCGGTGTAGGCGGCGGTGAAATGCGCGGCGGGCGAGGCAAGCACTACATCTCCGGCAAGCGCCAAGCTGAGGCCCGCGCCTGCCGCAGGCCCATTGACGAGCACGAGGAGCGGCTTCGCCATCCGCGCCAACCGGGATAGCGCGAGTGTCATCGTTCCGGCGAGTTCGCTCAGGTAGGCGTCGGCGCGCGGGCTCGCTTGCTGGAAGCCAGCGATGTCGCCGCCTGCGCATAACATCCGCCCGGTGCCGGTGAGCACGACGCATCGCACGGTTGGATCCTGATCGCAGCAGATCGCCGCATCGAGCAGCGCGCGGGCCATCGGGAGGTCGAACGCGTTGCCAGCCTCCGGCCGGTTGAGGGTGACTCGCGCGATGCCCTCGGCGGCATCGAGAAGGATGGCGCTCATCAAACCTCCTCCAGCGCGTCGCAGGCCAGATTGATCAGGCGCGGCAGGCTCGCGGCACGGTCTCGTGCATGCGCCGACGCGGCGGTGCCGCGGATCACCCGGCCCTTGATGCCGTGGAAGATCGCGGCCAACCGGAAGAAGTTGAAGGCGAGATAAAAGGCGTGGTCGCTGTCCGGCATGCGCGGCCGGCCGACGCGTTCGCAGTACATATCCACATAGTCGGCTTCGCTAGGGATGCCGAGCGCGTTGAGATCGGCCCCGCCCAGCCCCGCCACGATGTCAGGCGGCATGCGATACATCATTGCGTGATACGCGAAATCCGCCAGCGGGTGGCCGAGCGTCGACAGCTCCCAATCGAGCACCGCCAAGATGCGCGGCTGGTCAGGGTGGAAGATCAGATTGTCACAGCGGAAATCGCCGTGGACGATGCGCGCCTCGTCGCCGGGCGGGATCAGCTGTGGCAATCGCTCGACGAGTCGGTCCATGCCTGAAGCGCGGCCGGCATCGGTGTCTTCCAGATACTGCTTCGACCAACGCGCGATCTGGCGCTCGAAATAATTGCCCGGGCGGCCATAATCGCCGAGCCCGATGGTGGCGGGATCGATCCGGTGGAGGTCTGCGATCGTTGCGTTCATCGCATCGAAATAGGCCGCGCGATCGCCGCGGCTTACCCCGGGGAAGGTCGCGTCCCAGAAGATGCGCCCTTCGATCATGTCCATGACGAAGAACCAACTGCCGATGATGCTGTCGTCGGTGCACAGCGCGTGGAAATGCGCCACAGGAAAGCCTGTTGCACCAAGCGCTTGAAGCACGCGCGCCTCGCGTTCGACGGCGTGGGCACCCTTCAGCAACGGCCCCGGTGGCTTGCGTCGTAGCACATAAGCCTTGCCTGGCGTCACCAGCTTGTACGTCGGATTGGACTGCCCGCCCTTGAACTGCTCGACCGTAAGCGGTCCGACAAAGCCGGCGACATGGCTCGCCATCCAGCGCGACAATGCCGCCTCGTCGAAGCCATATCCCTCACGGATTGCGGTCGTGCCGGCGTTGGCGGCAGCGTCGGTCGCGCCGCTGCTCACGCCTGGGCGGCTTTCCAGTCGCGCTTGATCTTCTTGGCGAGGCTCCATTTGTGCACCTCGGTCGGCCCGTCATAGATGCGGAAGGCACGGATCTCGCGAAACACCTGCTCGACGATTGTGTCCTTGGTGACGCCGCTGCCACCCATCACCTGCACGCAGCGATCGGCGATGCGCATCAGCGCTTCGGACACCGCAACCTTGGTCATCGAGCTTTCCGTGCCACCCGCCTCTCCCTCGTCGAGCACGCCGGCGCACCAATCGATCATCAACGCCGATTGCTGGAGATCGATCAGGTTCTCGGCGAGCATGAAGCCAACGCCTTCATGATCGACCAGCGTCTTGCCGAACGCCATGCGGCGGCAGGCATAGTCGGTCGCGATCTCGTTGGCGCGGCGGCACGCGCCGAGCCAGCGCATGCAGTGCGACAGCCGCGCCGGCGCAAGACGCACCTGCGCATAGCGGAAGCCCTCCCCTGCATGACCCAGCATCTGATCCGCCGGAACGCGCAGATCGTCGATGATGACGACCGCATGGCCCCCGGGCATCGAGCTGTCGATGGTGTCGGGCACGCGCTCGATGCGGATCGCCGGATCGGGCAGATCGACGAGGAACATGCAGGCGCCCTCGTCGGCCTTGGCCATGACGATGCCGACCTGCGCACCCTCGGCGCCTGTAATGAAGGCCTTGCGGCCGGAAATCACCCAATGATTGCCGTCCTGTCGGCAAGTCGTGCGCATCATCGACGGGTCAGATCCCGCGCCGCCGTCGGCCGCGGGTTCGGTCATGAAAAAGGCCGAACGCGCGCGCCCTTCGATCAAGGGCTTCAGGAAGCGCTCCTTAATCTCAGGCGTGCCGACCTGGCCGAGCAGGAACATATTGCCTTCATCCGGCGCAGCGGTGTTGCAGGCCAGCGGGCCGAGCGGCGACAGGCCGGTCTTCTCCAGCACGATGGCAGTCTCGCGCTGTGAAAGGTGGCGGCCATCGGGCAGGATGTGCGGGGTGAGCACACCCGCAGCGCGCGCCATGTCCTTCAGTTCCGCGACCAGGCCCTCGGTCGGGCAGTCATGATGATCACGGCGCGGATCACGTTCATACGGCGCAACGACTTCCCGCACGAACCTCTCAACGCGGGCGGCGATCTGCGCGGTTAGCTCAGCCCCGGCTCCGATCTCGCTCATCGTGGCGCCATCCGGATCGCGCCACGCGATGCCAGCATGCCGGCAATCTCTCCGCTCAGCCTCGACACGCCGCCCGTCACGATGGCAGCGATACCTTCACCCTTCATCTGCGGTACTCTCCCGAATCATCAGCTCATCAGCCCGCCACAATTCGCCTGCACCACCTGCCCCGTCATGCAACTGGCTCTTTCCGATGCCAGGAACAGTATGACTTCGGCGATCTCCTCTGGCGCCGCAAGCCGCCCTAGTGGAAGGCTTTGCGTCACCGCCGCCGTAGCGCCGGTGGTGTCAGCTGCCATGAGATCGCGGACGGTGTCGGTCGCCGTCGGCCCAGCCGCTACCGCGTTGACGCGAACATGTGGCGCAGCCTCTGCGGCGACCGAGCGGGTCAATGCCTCCACGCCGGCCTTGCTCGCGCTGTAGACGGAAAGACCAGGCGTTGGGAACCGCGCCGCCATCGAAGACATGTTGACGATCGCGCCGCTGCCCTGAGCTCGCATGATTGGCAGCGCGGCGCGGCAGAAGGCGAAGGTGCCTTGCAGGTTGGTCGCAATGCTTTGTGCAAATTGGCTATCGCTAGTGTCTTCCAGCAGCGCAGTCGGAAAGGCGCCGGCGATATTGATCAAAATGTCCAGCCGACCGCAACGAGACAAGGCGGCCTCCACGGCGACGATGGCCGTCGCGGCATCAGCGACGTCACCCGACACCGCGATCGCGCGGTCGAGGGATGCTGCCGTCGCCTCGATCCGCACCTTGTCCAATCCGACGATGACCAGCGAGGCGCCACGCTCTGCCATGAGGGTAGCCACTGCGCGCCCGATTCCTCGCGATGCGCCGGTGACGATCGCTACCTTGCCTTCGAACTCCATCGCGGCCCCTCTGATGTCGTCAAGCGCGATCCCCCCGGTTCAGTACGACTCGCACATAATCATCATCGCTCTTGGGCGTGCAGATACCGACATAGACGACCCGCTCGCCATGCAGCCGCGACACGGCCACGTCTGCCAGACGATAGAGGTGAGCGCCGTGTCGGCTGTAGGTCCAGCTGCCCAGCAGCCCAATCTCCAGCAAGACGGCGAGAGCCAGCCCTTGCTTCGCTCGCGGCGAGGCGACGTGCGCCTTCGCCCAAGCAAGTGCAGTGTGGCCGCCATCTTCATACTCACGCGCGCGCACCAGACCCCAGAAGATCCCCCAGCGGCGCAGCAACGCCACCAGCTGACCGATCAGGATCGCAGCGAGAATGCAGCAGGCCATCGATCAGACAAGCGGCACGAGGTCGATCTCGCTACGGGTATCGAGCACCACGTCGAGCCCGCCCGTGCCATCCGCGTCGGCGATCAGTTCGGCCCCGGTCTGCCGGACGCGGTAACGGCGCGCGGGCATAAGCCTCGAAAAGCCGAGATGAACCTTGCCGCCGGTACCGCCCGGCTGCAGAACCAGGCTCAGCGCCTTGCCATCGCTCACTGCACGGGTCACGATCGTTTCGGGATACAACGCCTCGGACAGAAGTGGACCGTTCGCCCAGGCGTCGGGCAGCCCCTTGTTGACCATGTTGCGCACAGTGTTACGGCCAGCCCATGACATGGCGTCGGCGATGCCTTCGCCATAGCGCTCGTTCATTGTCTTGCGCGTGGCGGCGATGATCTCCTCGTCGCCCATCTCAGATGCGGCCCACAGCACCATCACCAACGGATTGAGTTCGGGCCACTTCGAGAAGTCCGCAGGCTTGCGTGTATCCCAGCCAAGCGGAAGCAGCCGGAAGTCCAGGCCGCCATCGGGCATGACATGGATGAAGTCCTGCTTCATGATCTGCCACAGTCGCTCCGCCTGTTCCGGCGCATGCGGAGTAAGGAAGCGGATGCCCCAGGTTTCGCCGAAAAGGCCCGACAGGCTCGGCACCGTGAAACCGAACGGGGCGGACGTGCATACCTTCACTCGCCCGTCAGGCAGCATCATCTCTTCGACCATCGTCTTTTCAAACCGTTCGGCGATCGCACCGGAGTAGCGGGTGCCGTGACGCTTGTCGTGGAACTCAAGCGCGGTCCGTCCGACGAGATTGCACATCGAATAGATCCAACGCGGTTCGCACGGGAACCAGCCATAGTCGTAGCGCTGGTAGTTCTTCACGACCTCCTCGAGCATGCTCGAATGACTGTATGGGAAGGCCGTTTTGTCATTCCAGCGGAAGGTCAGCGATCCCGGCGCTTTGAACGGCGACGTGCCGCTCGCGGTCTCGAACATGCCGAGCGAGACGCCGAGAAAGCCGGTCAACATGATGTTGTCGATATGGACGGGGTTCTTGTCCGCCTTGAAGTTGCCCCAGAGGCTCTCCCAGTACCAATAGTTCCACGTGTTGCGATGGATGTGCTTGTGGATCAGGTTCTCCTGCGCCTGGTTCAGATAACCGTGGAACGCCGGCAGCTGCGTATATTGTCCAAGCGCGAGGTTCCACGACATCGTGCAGATCTGGTAGCGGAGCGCACCATCCTGCCAGGTGTCGTTCATTGGAAAGCCGGTCCATGAGTCGACCGGCTGAAGCGCAAGATCGAGCATGCGGCGGAACTCGCCGATCTGCCCGGGCTTCATCTCGTCGCCCGCTTCGACGGCATAGTCGCGCAAGATAGGTTCTATCGCCGCGATCTTCGGGTTCAGATCCAGCGCGCGCCGGCGGGTGGCGGCAAAGGTACGGCGACGCTGCACGGCTAGGCCGCCATGGAAGGCGGCGACCGCGATCGGAATGCCGGCCTCCATCCAGCCGATGCCTATACCGCCCCTCATCCAGGCGGCTGACAGCAAGGCGGTTCCGAGGAGCACGCCCGGCGGTCCGGCGAGAACGCCGCGCGCCCACCAGATGAAGAGAATGACCATGAAGGCGGCGAAGGAGCCGACTGCGAACAGCACTCCAAGCACGCCACCTGCATAGAGGAAGCCCGCACCGGGGAAGAGCAGTCCGAGCCCAAAGGCTTTCCACTGCGCACTCGTGTCGAGCAGAACAGGCAGCAGACCGACGACATAGATTGCGGCAAGCCCGGCGTAGAAGCGCCGCAGCAGCCGTCGAGTGATTGGGCCATGGAGGCTGCGGATGTCGGGGATCGGCGGGATGCGCTCGATCAGGCGCGGCGGCGCGGCATCATTACGCGGCGGCGCAAAGCCGGCGGCGTCGGCGAACTGAGTGCTCATATCATCCTCTTCCCGCAGCAGGGAGGTGCGTATCGTAGAACGATCTCGTCGATCAAGCAATCAGCGGCATAATGCGGGGCGCGAGCAAGGATAGCCTGCTCGCGCCCCCGCTTGCCCTCAATATCGCCAGCTGACCTGGACACCGTAAGTGCGGGGCATACCGGCGTAGCGCACGATCGATGCCAGCGTGTCCTGCGCGTTCGTCCAGTAATAGGCGTTGCCGACATTGTTGACGAACACGCCGAGCCGCAGCTTGCTGTTCGGCAGTTCGACACCCGCGCGCAGATCGACCAGCGTGTAGGCCTTGATGTTGAACCTGTCGTCCTTCGCAACAAAGGCGGTGGTGGTGTTGGCAAGCGCCGTCGAGGTCTTGCTGTTGTAGGTGAACGACGCGCCGAGATATGGTTTCAGGCTGTCACCGAGGGCGAAGTCGTATTCAGCATCGCCCGTCATCGTGAGCTTGGGCGCGTAGGGGAATTTCTGGCCTGCGAAGTTCGCTTGATTGGCGAAGGCATCGTAGCCGACGAACTTCTGCACCTTGGTATCGATGTAAGTGCCACCCAGGCTGATACGAACGCCAGTCATGGGACGTGCGAGAACCGATGCCTCAAGACCCCACAGGCGGCTCTTCGGGATCTGCACCAATCCGTCGAGCGTGCCGAACACCGGATCGGGCAGGCGGCCGCGGAGCTGCTTGTCCTTGTAGTCGTAGTAGAAGCCGGCGAAGGTCAGCTCGAGACGCTTATCGAACAGCGGCGTCTTGATGCCGACTTCGTAGGCGAGCACCGACTCCTGCTTGACCGGCGCGTAGCCAGTGTAGCTCGCGACCGACGCAGTCGGGAAGCTACCCGACTTGTAGCCCTTGCTCACCCGTCCGTAGAGCAGGGTACCGCCATCGAATTTGTAGTTCAGGCCACCGTTCCACGAGATGTTGTGCTCGTTGAGATGGTCGAACAAGGCAGGATTGAACGGCTGGAGATTGGCATCAAGCGTGATGCAGCCGCCCGGCTGCACATTCGTGCCAAAGAGTGCATTCCACCAGATGGCCGTTTGCCCGCCATAGTCATGCGTACAGCCCTCGAAGCTGCGATGCGTATCGGTGTAGCGGGCGCCGCCGATCGCGGTCAGATGATCGGTCAGCTTGAACTCGGCATTACCAAACGCGGCGAGATCGCGAATGTTCTGGCGCGAATCGTTGTACGTAAGCTCGCCCCGAGGCGCTCCAGGGATCATGTAAAGCGGGTTGGAAGACGGACCTTGGCTGAAATTGTAAAACAGATTGTCGTAGGT
Source organism: uncultured Sphingomonadaceae bacterium (assembly GCA_964242855.1). Classification (GTDB taxonomy): domain Bacteria; phylum Pseudomonadota; class Alphaproteobacteria; order Sphingomonadales; family Sphingomonadaceae; genus Solisphingomonas. The sequence goes on along the minus strand of CAXTBZ010000005.1, from coordinate 27,567 downwards.
GTTGGACTTGCTGTAATTACCGCCAACAATGAAGGTCAGGCGATCGAACTTTCCGCTGGCGCGAACCTCCTGCGAGAAGTTCTTGATGTAGCCGGTCGTATTCGTGTCGGCCGTGAAGTACGTCGTCCCGTCGAAATCCTGCACCGAGTCCGTATTGTAGCGCGAATAGGCCGAGATGCTGGTCAACGTCAGTTGATCGGTGAGTTCCAAGTCGCCCCGCAGACTGCTCTGCCAGAAATAGTCGTTGCGCTTTGGTCGGCGCCCGAAAATGCCATATCCCCAGTCGGCCGCACGCGCATTGCTGGGGACGCGCGGATAGTTGCGGAAGTTGTCGGCGTCGGGGCTGCCGCAGGTGCCGGCGCGCGAGGCACCGCAATCGTCGGAGATGAACTGCGCCGCCTGGGTGTCACCAGTGTCGCGCCAGCCATTGACGTTCAGCTGGAACTTCAGCTTGTCGGAGGGATTCCAATCGAGGAGAAAGCGTCCATCGAATTCTCGCTTGCGGCCTAGCCGATCGTCACGCGTGTAACTCTTCTGCCAGGTTCCGGAGTCGATGGTTCGTACCGCCAGCCGCGCTGTGAGCGTGTCAGACAGCGGCCCGCTAACGAACGCCGACACGATGCCTGTGTCGAAGCGACCGAAGCTGCCGTCCACACCGGCGGTGAAATGGTCGGTCGGCTTCGCGGCGATGTAGTTGATCGCGCCGCCGGTTGTGTTCTGGCCAAACAGCGTGCCCTGCGGGCCCTTCAGGACTTCAACCCGCTCGATATCGAAGGACACGCCGCGTGTCATCGCCGCGAAGGGATAGGCGACCTCGTCCGAATAGATCGCCACCGTCGGCGATGCAGACAATGTGGTTTCGTAGAACCCTACGCCGCGCAGCGTGTAGACCGGCGTGTTGAACTGAGAGGGTTGGACGGTGAGACCTGGAACGATCTTGCCGAGGTCGGTCGGCGAGGTGATGATGCGTTTGACCAGCGTGTCACCCGTTTCCGCGGTGATCGACAATCCGACATCGTTGATCGACTGTTCGCGCTTATTGGCGGTGACAACGATCTCGGCAAGGCCGGGTTGAGCCGACGCTTGAGCGCCTTGAGGCGTCGCCGGGGTCGCAACGGCATCGTTGCCGGGTGCAGGCATCGACGGGGTCACAGCGGTTGATATGGATCCTGCCGGCTGCGCATCGGACGCCCCGCTCTGCTGAGCCAGCACCGGCGTTGCCAGCACGAGCGCGATACAAGACGTGGCTGCGTGCGAAATCAGGCGCAGGCGTGCACTATTGGCCATGAGCATTCCCCTCTCCATGCCGCGCCCCCTGTCTCGGGAGTTTCCCCTTAGCTCGCTTTGACCGAGCTAAGATCCGACGCTCACCATCTTTCACATCAGTTTCTGTTCGTCAATATCGTTTGACGATTATCGTGACCTTAGAAGATCGATGCTGTCATTTCCGAATATGGACCAGGCACTCTGAACCAAATACAAGCGTAATGCCGAGCCGGAGGATCTCTCATGAATGCAGTCAGTGCGGCCGTACCGAAGCCACCCCAAACGAAGACGGGTGTGCCGGGCGCGGAAGAACTGAACGGTAGCCTCCCGAGCGCCACGGACAGGGTGACCGATGCGATCACTCGCGGCATCCGTGCCGGCACCTTTGTGCCCGGCCAGCATCTGCTCGAACCCGAACTGACCCGCCGCCTCAACATCAGCCGCGGCTCGCTCCGCGAGGCTCTGAAGCATCTTGCGGCAGCGGGTATCGTCACGCTCAGCCGTTATCGCGGCGCCTACATCGGAGTGCTTGATCGCAAGTCGGTCCTCGATTTGCTCGACGTACTCGAGCCGCTGGCGCGCCTTGCCTCTCGCCTCGCGGCGCAGCGTTGCGACACGCAGGAAAAGCGCACCCAGATTTCGCAGGCGGCCGACGCGCTAGAGCAGGCGGACAGGCGCGGCAGCCGCGCGGCCTATCTGGAAAATCGCAAGCTCTTCTACGATGCCATGGTAGAGATAAGCGGCAACGGCGAACTTGCCCGCACCATGCCACTCGCCCGCACCGATCTGTTCCGGGCGCAGCTGGAGACGGTGCAGAACGAAAAGCAGCGATCCCGTCACGCGTCAGGCTATTCCAAGATCGCGCAGGCCATCGCCGATGGTGATCCCGCGGCGGCGGACCGAGCGGTGAAGCGACATTTCGACGGCACTCGCACAACGATAGAGGAACTGCCGATTTCCGCCTTCGCGACGCTCGAGAACAGCTGACACTAGCCTCGTTGAAGATTACGCTGGACGAAATCGTCTGACGTTATTAGCTTCCTGTTGGCCGTGAGAACGCGGTGGTGCCTTGGGAGAGGCTCATGATCTGCGTGACGGCGGTCTATCCGAACCGTGAAGGTAGCCACTTCGACATCGACGATTACACTAAGAGACACGCAGCCCACGCGCGTAAAATGCTGACGCCGCATGGGCTGGTTGAGCTGAGGATCATGGCGGGCGTGGTTGCACTTGACGGAGCCCCGCCTCCGATTTGGGTCATCGCCGAAATGCGTTTCCGCGATCGCGCCGCCTTTGACGCCGGCATGGCCGCGTGCGGTGCTGCGCTCTTTGCCGACGCCGCGAACTATACCGATGTGGAGCCGATCCTGCAGATCGCCTCGCTTGTCCCCGACCAGGAGCCTTGACCGCCATGCGCAATTTTGTCCGCAATCAGATGAGCGACATCGGCCAGCTGATCACGCTCGACGAGCACCTGAATCACCAAATCGCCGACACCTTCGCCTCCACCGCAAGTTCGGAGCTCAGCTGGACCGAAAAAATATGGTCCGCGATCGTCCGCAAGGACGGCACCATGGGCATCGATTTCGGGCTCGGACGCTACCACAATCGCGGCGTGATGGACGGCTGGGGCGCGGTCGCGCGCGGTCGCTCCCAGTGGACGGTGCGCGCCAGCCGTGAACTCCGCGACGATCCGATGATCACCGAGGTCGGCCCGCTCACCTACGAGATCATCGAGCCGCTTCACAAGGTTCGGTACGCACTCGCCAGGAACGACATCCAGCCGATCGCCTACGATATCACCTTCACGTCCGAGATGCCGCCCTTCTTCGAGGATCGCCACAAGCAGCGCGAGATCGATGGCTTTCGCATCGGATCGGACGTGATCCGCTACCACCAGATTGGTGTGCCTTCCGGTTGGGTTGAGGTGGAAGGCGAGCGTATCGAGATCGTGCCGGACGAATGGACGGAGTATCGCGATCACAGTTGGGGCACGCGCCTCGACGTGGGCAATCACGGTTCGGACATCCGCCCGACTGCAGATTTCGGGGATGCCAAGTTCGGCGAGGGCGAATTTGAGCTGATCTGGAGCCCGTTCATGCTGGTCAGCCCGAACAGCGAGAAGATCGCGTATCATTTGTATTACCAGACCAAGCAGGGCCGCATCTTCTACTCGTCGGGCTACCGCAACCATCCTGACGGCACGCAGGAGAAGATCGCGCGCGTTCGCCCCGAGCTACGCTACGACGACTGCACGCGGCGCCTGCTTGGCGGCAAGATGCATTTCGACATGCTGCAGGGCGGCACTCACACGGTCGAGATCGCGGTCGCCGGCGAAACCGCAGTGCATCTCGGGCCGGGCCTTTATCTCGGCTTCGACGGCAAGAAGCACGGCAGCTGGAAGGGGCCGCTCGAACTGGATGGCGAGAAGTTCGACGACACCCTCGATGTGCCGACGCTGCGCCGCATTCGTCAGGTTCGTGACTGCCCGATCACGGTGCGTGAAGGTAATGCCGTCGGCCACGGGATCATGGAGACGGTGATCCACGGCGAGCATCCCGAACTCGGCCTGACCGCCGCCAATTCGCTGATCTGAAGAGGACGAAGGAATATGGCACGCGATACGGATCAGCTCGCCAACGGGCTGCGCAAGTACCTGCCGCGCGGCGCCGGGATTACCGGTGTGCAAACCCTGTCCGCTGGCCATTCGAACGAGACCTATCTGGTCGAAGGCCTGAACGAGATCCTGCGCATGCCCCCGTCCGAGGAGGGACTTCTGCCGCCCTACGACATGGCGCGACAGCATGCGATCCTGTCAGCCGTGAAGGCTTACACTGATACCGTCCCGCTGCCGGCGATGCTGGAGCTTTGCGAAGACCCGGCTGTCATTGGCGATCCGTTCTTCCTGATGTCCTGCGTGCCCGGCGAGGCGTTCGAATATAGCGTGCCGGATTGGCTCACAGCCGATGCTGCCGAAGGGCCAGAGCGCATCTGCCGCCAGTGGTTCGATGCGGTGATCGGCGTCCACACCATGCCGGTTGACCATATGCCTCCGGGCGGGCGCACGGTGCGCGAGGAGGCGGCGTGGTGGCTCGATGTCGCGCGCGGTGCGGAGGCCGATCCCCGGCTGATCGAAGTGCTGGAGGATTTGGAGCGCCGCCCGCCCCGCACCTCGGGTGAAGCAACCCCCGTGCACGGCGATCCCAAGCATGGCAATTGCCTGTGGCATGATGGCCAGCTTACCGCGCTGCTCGATTGGGAGATGGCGCAGGTTTCCGAACCGTTGCTCGACCTCGGCTACATCCTGATGTTCCATGATCAGGGGCCGGCTAGCCTCGCCAATGCCGGGTTCGACATGCCCGGCTGGTGGTCGCCCGAACGGATGATCTCCGAGTGGGAGCGGGGCACCGGCCGTACCGCCGTCGATATCGGCCGCTACACGGTGCTCGGCCAGGCCAAGGTCGCCGCGATCATCGCGCTTGGCTCGCACCTCTTCACCAGCGGTCGCACCGCCGATCCACGCTTCGATGCCTGGAGTGCTGTGCTACCACCGTATATCGATCTGCTGACGAAGCGGGCGATGGCGACGGCCTAGCCGGCCGAATAATCCCGTCGCGGCAGGATCAATTGCTATGCAGGTCCACTACGGCCTGCTCATATTCCAGGAGGGCACCGACCGGCAGCAGGTGACGGGCCACGATACCGGCTTCCGCCGCAACCAGTTCCATCTCTTCGCCCAGCACCTCGACGAAGGCGTAGCCCTGCCCCGCCTCCAGGGCCGTGCCGATGTCCGGGAGCTTAGTCAAAGTGCCCATGTGCGAAGCGTTCAGGACCCTGCTCGATGCCGCAGCAACCTCGAGCGATGCGTCGGACATCGGGTTGGCGGCTCCCGTCTTGCGCGAAACGAAGATCTCCATTGCATCCGTTCGCAGATGGCATGATCCCCATGGCGAACCGGCAAAGATCGCGAAGAAAGCGGCGGCCTCTTCGAATGGAGATGGCGATGCCTTCACGCGCGATCCTCCCGCGCGGCTGCGAGGATCGCGAGCAGCGGTGGAAGCAGCGGAGCGGTAACCAGTGTCTGCACCCCGCACCGGAACGCCGTTCGCGCCGCGTCCGGGTTGGCGAGCAGCCTGCCCCGAGCCGCCGTCTGGCCCGTCAGCAGCCGCGCCAGACCTTCCGGCTCGGCAGCATCCGGCTGATGATCGAGATCGATCGCCTGTTCGGTCGACTCGCTGACCACCGAGACCGGAGAGCGTTCCGCGGCCCAGCCGGTCAGTCTTGCAAGTGTCGGATCGGCCTGTTCTTCGGGCAAGCGCACCTTGAGACGATCGGCATAGACCCGCCCCGCGCCGTCGACGGTGACGAGCCGCCCCGCCAGCGCCATCGTATCGGCTCCACCCCCAACCACGCAGGGTCGCCCAAGCGCGCGGCTGACCACCGCCGCGTGGCTGGTGGCGCCGCCTTGCGCGGTCACCACGCCGCGTGCAGCGATCATGCCATGGATATCGTCCGGGCTGGTGGTCTCGCGGACCAGGATCACGTCCTCGCCCCCCTCTGCCCGGCGCTCAGCCTCGTCTGGGTCGGTGACAGCAAGGCCGCTGGCGATGCCGGGGCACGCTCCCTCCCCGCTCAGCAGCAAGGTCGCAGCGGCAGCGATCGCTGGATCGAGCCGGGGGAGCAGGATCGCGCTGGCCTGCTCGGCGCTCACCCGGTTCAGCGCGGTGTCGATGTCGATCAGCCCCTCGTCCACCATCTCCACCACGATCCGCGCGGAGGCTTCGGGCGATCGCTTGGCAGAGCGCGCCTGGAGCAGGAACAGCTCGCCACGTTGGACGGTGAACTCGATGTCCTGCACATCGCCATGCTCGCGCTCGAGCCGCTCGGAGGCGGCAAGCAGAGCGTCGTGCGCCGGCGCCACCCGTTCCTTCATCGCGCCGAGCGGTAGCGGCGTGAACTTGCCCGAGACGACGTCCTCGCCCTGTGCGCATGGCAGATATTCGCCGAAGGGCAGGCGCTCGCCGGTCAGTGGGTTGCGGCTGAACAGCACGCCGGTGCCGCTCTCCGCATCGAGGTTGCCGAACACCATCGCCTGCACAGTGACAGCGGTGCCGAGATCGTCCGGGATGCCATTGTGCTGGCGGTATCGCTTGGCGCGGCGCGTGTTCCAGCTGTCGAACACCGCGCGGACGGCAGCGAGCAACTGATCGCGCGGCGAGATCGGCATGTCCTCGCCCGCAGCCGCCTTGATCGCGTCGCGCCAGGCGGTATCGCCAGCGTCGGGGTCCAGCTCGACTGCGCTCTTGAGCACGATCGCGGCGTAGAGTTCGCAGAAGCGTCGATGCGTGTCGCGCGCGAAGCTCGGCTGACCGGTTTCGGCTGCAAGCGCCGCCTCGCCGGCCTCGTCGATCCCGAGGTTGAGCACGGTATCCATCATGCCCGGCATCGAGATTGCGGCGCCCGATCGCACCGAAAGCAGCAGCCGCTCGGCACCCAGCCCGAAGCAGCGCCCGGTGCGCTGCTCCAGCCACATCAGTCCGGCATCGATTTCCGCCTCCAGCCCCGCTGGCATCGCGCTCTGAGCGAGATAGGCGTTGCAGGCCTCGGCGGTCACCACGAACGCCGGGGGCACGTTGAGGCCCATGCCCAGCATCCGCGCGATCGACCAGGCCTTGCCGCCGATCAGGGATTTCTCCGGGAGTGTGGCGCCGTCGAGGTGGAGCGTCCAGCGGGTCATTCGTCGCGAACCGTTCCCATGATCCGCAGCAGATCCTCATGCAGCTCGAACCAGACAGTGTGGTAACTCTCGCGGCGGATGTCGCTCACCCATGCAATGTCCCCGTCCTCGGCCTGTTCAAGCGCAGCGGTCAGCTTCTTGGCATAGACACCGAGACGCGGCAGCTTGACGGCAAGCGCGCTCAGCACCGGTTCGATCTTCTCGTGGATGTCGCCGAGGCGGTCGATCACTTTCTGATCATAGCCTTCGTCGCTATGGTCATTGGCGACGCGCTCGCCGCGCACCTCCATCGTCTGCCAGTCGGTGATGACCTGCTTCAGCGAGCGATTGACGGCTTCGAAGCGCTGATAGGCCGCCTCGAATGCGCTATCCTCCCGCAAGGTGCCGTAGAGACCGCCATAGCTTGCCTCGAGCGCGACCCTTGCGAGCGGCGCGAGCGTAAAGCCACCTTTGGCTTCGACCGCGCGGCCGCTGGCGACGGCGCGGGAGAGCTCGTGCGAGATGATCGCCTCGGGCACGCCGACGAGATCGGACACCGCCTTGGCATCGGCGAGTCGTTTGATCGCCAGACCATGGAAGGCAAGATGGCGCGGGCTCATCGCGCATCCTCGGCGGGGAGGCGCCAGATCCGGCCAACCCGCTCCGTCCCGGTCTGATAATCCTCCGCGGTCTTGGCAGCGGCGGTCGCCTCGATCTCGACGCGGTCACCATCGCGGATACCGCTCACGCGCGCGTTCATCAGGCAAGGAATGCCATATTCGCGCGATAGGATGCCGAGGTGCGAGCGCACCGACCCGCCAGCGCAGATCACGCCGGCGAACTGCTCGATGATCGGTGCCGTCAGGGTGCCACCCGAGTCGTCGATCACGGCGATGGTGCCCGGCGGCACCCCGTCGTTGAGATAGGCGAGGACGCGGGCATTGTTGCGGATGTAACGCGCAATCCCGGAGACGTTACGTTCGTGCCGGACGACATTGTCGCCGACGCCGCGCTGCTCGCGGCCCATCTCGTCGCTTGCAGCGATCACCGCATCGGGATGTTCGAACGAGAAGTCAGGAGAGTCCGCCGCGCCGTCGGCAGCCTTGTACGCCTCGGTCCGCTCGGCCACCGAAACCGACGCCGACCAATCGAAGCGGTGGCCGCTCGCCAGCAGCCTGCGCTCGGCCTCCTCCATGTCGGCGCGCGTCACCAGCTTATCCGCACCCTCGGCAGCGAAGCTGGCCCAGTCGCCCGGCCACTCGTTGAACCGCCGACGCGCCACTTCGCGAACCAGTTCCAGTGTCGCCTCCACTGTAGGGCTTGCCGGAGGCGAAATGTTCCTGAGATTATCGATCGGGAGCGGTTTCATTGCAATTCGTCTCCCTCGCCGCTGCGCATTCTGACGATGCGCCGCTGCTCCTTCTGAGCAGACCAACAACCGCGTTGTCAATCAAGAACAAGAAATATCGTCTGACGATTTTATTCGACGTTATTGGATCGCTGTGGCACCAGTCTCGTCAGAAGGGGAGGAGCGGACATGGTTTCATCGACATCACCGCGCGTGCTCATCGTCAACGACGACGGTATCGACGGGCCAGGGATAAGGCTGCTCGAGGAACTGGTCGGGCGCTTCAGCGACGATGTGTGGGTCGTGGCGCCGGACGAGGAGCGTTCAGGCGCAGGCCACTCGATCTCGATCTCGCACCCAATCCGCGTGAAGCAACGCGACGAACGCCATTTCGCAATCAAAGGCTCGCCGACCGATTGCGCCCTGCTCGGTATCCATGAACTGCTCGGCGATCGTAAGCCCGATATCTTGTTCTCGGGCATCAACGCCGGGCCGAACCTTGCCGAGGACATAACCTATTCGGGCACCTGCTCGGCGGCGATGGAGGGCGCCATGCTCGGCATCCCCTCGGTCGCGCTCAGCCAGTTCCTGCGCTATCAGCAGCCGGTACACTGGGATACATCGCGCCACTATCTGCCCGGCATCATCGAGCGGTTGATGCAGCATCCCGTCCGCCCCGGCACCTTCGTCAACGTCAATGTGCCGGATCGGCCGATCGCAGCGATCACCGGCATCAGGATCACCAGCCAGGGCCGCCGCCCGCCGGGATCCTATCTGCCGAAACGCCGGATCGACGAGCGCACCGTCCCCTATTACTGGATCAAGATCGCGCATCTCGAAGGCGAGATCGAGGATTGCACCGACCTTGCGGCCATGCGCGACGGTGCCATCTCGATCACTCCGCTCCAGCTCGACATGACCGATCGTTTGCTGGCGCATGATCTTAGAGGAAGCCTGTCCGATCTGCTTGGTCCGGTAACGGCCGCAGCCTAAATCCGCGCGAGGATGGAGACGCACGCCATGCCATCCTCAACCCCGTAGAATCCGCCTGAGTTCTCGGCCATCGCGATGCGGGCGCCGCCGACCTGGCGTTTGCCGGCTACACCGCGCAACTGCTCCACCAGCTCGAAGATTTGACCGAGGCCGGTCGCGCCGAGCGGATGACCCTTGGAGACCAATCCGCCCGACGTGTTCACGGGCACCCGGCCGCCGATGGAGAACTCACCGCGCTCGGCGCGGGGCCCAGCCTCTCCCGGCGGGCATAGCGCTACAGCCTCGATCTGGACGATCTCACCGGATGAGCTCGCGTCGTGCACCTCGACCACGTCGATCTCGTTCGGGCCGATGCCGGCCATTTCGTAGGCTCGCGAAGAGACTGTACGGGTGACATGACGCTGATAGTCGTCGGCAGCACGATCGCGTCCGGTTTGCGAGTGGCAGGCAAGCACGCGGATCGTTTTACCGTCGAGCTTGCGTGCATGGTCCGCGGAACAGAGGATGGCGGCGGCCGATCCGTCGCTGATCGGTGCGCACATCGGCACGGTTAGCGGCCAGGCCACCGCACGGGCCGCAAGCACCTCATCGACGCTCATGGCATTGCGATATTGCGAGCGCGGGTTGTGCACCGAATGCATGTGGTTCTTGGAGGCGACTGCAGCAATCTGCCGCGCCGTTGTTCCGTAGGTGGCCATGTGCAGGCGCGCCTGCGCTGCATATGCGTCCATCAGCGCGTTGACGCTTGGCCCTTGCGCGCTGGCTGGCATGGGCGCCAGCTTGCCCTCGGTCGTGGCGAGATAGCGTTGCGCCTCGGCTATATCGAGCGGCTGCTGGAACACCGCGAACTTGCGTGCAGGATCATCCGAATACAGCTTCTCGGTGCCGACGACGAGCGCGACATCGGCGAGGCCAGCGCGAATGTAGTCGTAGGCAAGATGGAAGCCCATGGTGGCACTGGCGCAGGCGGCTTCGACGTGGACGGCTCGAACCCCTTCAATGCCGAGTGGACGCAAGGCATATTCGCCCGGGATGGACATCTCGCCTGAAACGAAGCCTTGCGTCACATTAGCGTAGATCGCCATGTCGATTGCCGACGGCGCGATACCGGCATCGGCCAGCGCGTCCTTTACCGACCAGCGGGTCAGATCGGTGTGTGTCTTGTCAAGATGCTGACCGAAGGGCGTCATGCCGATACCGACGACGAACACGTCCCGCATCAGATCGTCCCCTCCTGCCCTTCCCAGAAAGGGCGACGCAACTCCGCTCGCAGCACCTTGCCCGCGGTGCTGCGCGGCAGGCTGTCGATGAAGCTCAGCGTCTTGGGCGTCTTCACCGCGCCCAGCCGTTCGCGCGCGAAGGCGAGGATCGCATCGGCATCGACATCGGCGTCGATGCGGCGCTCCACCACGGCAGTGACGCTCTCGCCCCACTTCTCGTCCGGCACGCCGAATACCGCGCAGTCCTGCACCGCAGGATGCGCCTGCAGCACCTGTTCGACCTCGGCGGGATAGACGTTGAAGCCGCCGGAGATGATCATGTCCTTCTTCCGATCGACGATATAGAAGAAGCCGTCGGCGTCGCGGTAACCGATGTCGCCGGTGTGATGCCAGCCGAAGCGTGATGCCTCGGCGGTCGCCTCCGGGTCCTTGTAATAGCCGGTCATGACCAGCGGGCCGCGCACCACGATCTCGCCGCGCTCGCCTGGCGGCAGGATGTTCCCCTCGTCGTCCATAACCTCCACGATCGACAGCAGATTGGCGCGCCCGCAACTGCCCGGCCGCGCTAGGCTGCCGTCGGCGGCAAGATGCTCGTGCGGAGGCAGCGCCGTGACGCACATCGGGCTTTCGGTTTGCCCGAAGCTGGCGTTCATCACCGGCCCGAACACGTCGATCGCCTCGCGCAACCGATCGAGCGACATCGGCGCGCCGGCATAGGAGATATATTCAAGGCTGGAGAGATCGCGCGTCCGCACATCAGGATGTACCAGCAGCATGTAGATCGCTGTCGGCGGCAGGAACATGTAGGTTATTCGCTCCCGCTCGATCGCATCTAGGACCAGACCGGGATCGAATTTGGGCAGCACCACCACGGTGCCGCCCAGCGCCATGCTCGCCAGCGCAAGTGGACCTGCGGCATGCGTCATGGGTGCCGCCACGCAGTTCACCGGTGGCACCTTCATGGGCATCGAAGCGACCAGGCTGGAGACGAGCGACTGCCAGACCAGGTTGGTCAGCATCACGCCTTTCGAGCGGCCGGTGGTGCCGCCGGTCGCGCCCAGGAAAGCAAGTTCATCAGGCGCTCCGGCGCGGCGCTGGACGACGTCCGTTTCATCCCCAATCCAGTCCTCCAGGAAGGCGTCTGCCTCGGCAAACGGCTTGTCGAGCGCGATGTAGCGCCGGATCGTCGGGCAATCGCGGCGGAACCTGGCGATGCGGTTCGCAACCTCGGAATGGACGAACAGCGTATCGACGTCGAGCAGGTCGAGCAGATACGCGTTCTCGTCTTCGCTCGCACGGTGGTTCGCCATCACCCACACACCGTCGGCCCGCAGGATGCCGAGGATGCACTCGAACGCGCGGGGATCGTTGCCGCTCAGTACGGCGCCATGGGCGCCTGCCGCAAAGCCATCAGCGATAAGCCCGTTGCCGATCCGGTTGCTTTGCGCACGAACGTCCGCGTAGGTCCGTGTCCTATCGTCCGTCACTAGGCAGGGACGGTCGTGCGCGATGCGGGCGCCGCGGTCGAAATAGTCGATCATGCGCATCGGCGGCAGTCCGCTCAGCGCCGGAGCGTCAGATCAAGCCCCTCGGTGTGCAGCCGCACATAGGGCGAGCTTGCCGTCTTCATCAGCTTGCGCGCTTGATCGAGCTCTGGTGAGGAGAGCGTCGGATAGGTCTTGCGGGGCGGTCCGGCCTCGCGCATCCGATCGATGTCGGCGGCGGGCACCAGCGCGCGCAGGATGAGTTCGTCATCATCCTCGCCGGTGCCGTGCTGACGGCGCAGATCCTCGATGCTCGGTTGCTGCGGCGGATGCTCGACGATGTCCCTGGCACGCGGCGCCGCCATGATGCGGTCCATCACTTGCGGCTCGATCGGAGCGGGCGGCTCGCCATAATAGCCTGCGGCATACTGGATCACCTCGTCCGGCACGGTGCCGTAGCGCTTGCCGGTGACGATGTTGAGCACCGCCACCGTGCCGACCAACTGCGCGAACGGCGTCGCCATGCCGGGATAGCCAAGCTCACGCCGCACCGTTGCCACCTCCTCCAGCACCTCGGGCAGCTTCTCGAGCATGTTCTGCTGGATGAGCTGATTGCGGAGCGTTCCCATCATGCCGCCGGGAACCTGCGAGGTGAGCGCCGCGACATCATATTCGTAATGCTGGTTGACGAGGTAGCCCGCCGTCTTGCCGACCCGTTCGAAGTGATCGGATACCGGCTTCAGCAGCGAGGTATCGATGTCGTGGGTGTGGCCAAGCGCCTCGATGTTCTTGACCATGATGTCGATCGACGGGATCGAGGGGCCGTTCGCCATCGAGCGGGACGCGGTGTGCAGCACCGACACGCCGAACTCCACGGCATCACAGTAAGCCTTGGCCGATTGCCCGAGCATGTTGTTCGAATGCATCTCGATCGGCTTGCCGCGCGCCTTGGCGACGATCGCCGGCACCAGCGTCTTGATCCGATCGCGATCGAGCACGCCGCCGGTATCATAGAGCAGCAGGCTGTCGACCTCGGGCAGCGCCGAAAGCTTGTCGGCCTTGTCGGCCCAGAAAGCATCGTCGTGGACCGGAGACAAGGTGAACAGCATGGTACCCGCGACCTTGCAGTCATGCTTCTTGGCGAGCTTCGCCAGACGCTCCATCTTGCCGATGTTGAACAGCACATCGTAGATCCACCAGGAACGGACGCCGTGAACGCACAACCGCTCCATCCATAGGTCCATCAGCGCATCGGGCGTAAAGCCGAAGGTCACCGAGCCGTTGGATCGGATGCCGCCGCGCACCGGCGTCCGCCTGATCTGGCTCATCACCAGATCAAGCCCGGCCCACGGATCCTCGTGGCAGTGGCGGATCAGCACCTCGAACAGCGAGGAGCCTGCGAAGCTGATCGTGTTATAGCCCGTCCGGTCAATGGTCGAGGCGACGGGGTAGGCCATGCCCGCCTGCATCCGCATCCCCCACAGGCTCTGCTGCCCGTCGCGCATCGTCTCGTCGAGGAACTGGATGTGCGCCATGGTTACTCCGCGGCTGCCGCGTAGCCCGGGAGCAGAGTCTGCTCCAGCCAGCGAGTGTGGATCTGGTTGGCGATGAAGTTGGGATGCGCGATGATCCGGCGGTGGAGATCGATGGTGGTCGGCACGCCTTCGACCTTGAAATCCGCAAGCGCGCCTGCAAGCCGCTCGATCGCCTGCGTGCGGGTGTCGGCGGTGACGATCAGCTTGCCGATCATGCTGTCGTAGAAGGGCGGGATCGTCGCGTCCGCGCTCATGTGCGTATCGAGCCGGACGCCTTCGCCTTCGGGTGGCGACCAGCGGGTGATGCGGCCGGGCGACGGACGAAAATCGAGCGCCGGGTCCTCGGCGTTGATCCGACACTCGATGGCGTGGCCGGAGACCTTGATATCGTTTTGCGAGAGCGCGAGCGGCTCGCCGCCGGCAATGCGCAGCTGCCACTGCACGAGATCCTGCCCCGTCACCATTTCGCTGACCGGATGTTCGACCTGGATGCGGGCATTGACCTCGATGAAGTAGATTTCCTGTCGCTCGACATCGTAGAGGAACTCGGCGGTGCCGGCGTTTCGATAGTCCACGCTCTTCGCCAGCCCGATCGCAGCGGCATGAAGCTGCGCTCTCAGCGCCTCGGGCATCGCCGCGCATGGCGCCTCCTCGATGAGCTTCTGATAGCGGCGCTGCACCGAGCAATCGCGTTCGCCGAAATGCAGCACCTTGCCGGCGCCGTCGCCCATCAGCTGGACCTCGACGTGGCGCGCGCGGTGCACGAAGCGTTCCATGAACAGCGTGCCGTCGTTGAACGCCGCCTGCGCCTCGGCCGAGGCCCTATGGAAGCCCGCATCGACCTCGTCGGCGGTCTGCGCGATCACCATGCCACGCCCGCCGCCGCCAGCCGACGCCTTGAGCAGCACGGGATAGCCGATGCGATCCGCCTCGCGCCGGGCATCGGCCGCACTGGCGATCTCGCTGCTGCCGGGCACCAGCGGAACACCCGCCGCCGCCGCCATCTCACGCGCACGCAGCTTGTCGCCGAGCGCCTCGATCATGTCCGCCTCCGGGCCGACAAAGACAATCCCGTGCTGATCGCACAGCCGCGCCAGGATCGCCCGTTCGGACAGGAAACCATAGCCCGGGTGCAATGCGTCGCAGCCGGTCGCCTTCGCGGCGTGGACCACAAGCCGGGCATCAAGATAGGATTTGGCGGCAGGCCCCGGTCCGATGACCACGGCGCGATCGGCCAGTCGTGCAGCCGCGCTCTCGCGGTCCGCCGACGACACGCCGATCACGGTTTCGATGTTCAGGGCTTGAGCGGCACGGACGATGCGCAATGCGATCTCGCCGCGATTGGCGACGAACAGGCGTCCGATAGTCATCGGCTCAGCCCATCACGTCGATGGCGAAGAGCGGCTGGCCTGCCTCCACCATCTGCCCGTCGACAGCCAGGACATGCGCGACCGTGCCGCCGATACCCGCACGGACAGCCGTGAACAGCTTCATCACTTCGACAAGGCAGAGCTCGCTCTCCGCCGTCACCGCCGATCCGATCTCGACATAGGCAGCCTCGCCCGGCTTGGGTGCGCGGTAGAAACTGCCGAGATACGGAGCTCGGACGATCTCCAGGCCATCGAGGTCGTCTGGTTCGATCTGCCCGCTGGGAACCGAGACTGGCGGCGCGGACGATCGTGCAGGCACAGGCCCGGCAGCCAAAGCCAAAGGTGTCGCCTGTCGCGCGACCGTCCCGGCGGATGGATCGGCGGATAGGTGAAGCTCGAAACCCTCAAAGCGGATGTGCAGCTCGGTACAGCCGGAAGCCTCGAAGTCTGCAACCAGCGCCTCGATCTCTTCGGGCCGAGGCGGCTCATCCATGGCGGAGGGCTTCGATGTCGTCGCGGGTGAGACCAGCGCCGCGGCCGGCGAGCTGCCGGGAAGAACGCTGCTCGATCCGGTAAAGCGCATCGACCTTCGGATCGTCCGGATGCCAGCGGATCCAGGCGTCGCTCAACGGCCGGTACTCGGGCGTCATACCAGCCGGGGTGAACGCCTGCGCCTGCGCATTATAGGCAGCCAGCGGCAGCACGCCTCGCGTCGTGGTATAAGCATCCTGCTTGCCCGGATGATGCGACACGCCCCTAAAAGGAACATCCTGCCGAACCTGGCCCAGGCCACCTGCCGCCGAGGGCGGGATATGCGAGAGGTAGCGTGCCGGCCGGCCGCTATGCTGCATCATCGCATAAGGTGAAAGCTGCTGGCTCGGTAGGTCGACCAGCCCAACGAGTTCGCCCAGAAAATCACGTCCGAACTCGTCGTTGAACAAGATGCGGAAACGATCGGCCCGAGCGTCGACCCGCATCCAGTCCTCGACGTCATATACGCCGGCCACGTGCGCGAAATCCTTGATCATCGAGAAGTAGATGATCGCGCCGGCATCCATCATCTGGTCGCGCGTCCAGACCGCCATGCGCTTCCAGAGCTCGACCGTCGTGCGCTTGAAGATGTCCGCCAGCGTCTCCAGCGTAACCGCCAGTTCGTCCGCCGATCCCATGCCGACCGGCTGATAGCCTTCGGACAGCACGTCTGAGGTGTAGAGGCCGATGCCAACGAGCTTGTCGGCGGTCAGTTCCGGGCGGGATTCGAAGCTGCCCCAATCGTCCATCAGGTAAAAGTGGCAGTCCTTCACCTCCATGGTGATGGTGAGGTTGTTGTAAGGCACCTCGCTCGCCACGCCATCGAGCCACGGGAAGTCGCCGACACCGAGATCGTTGAAGTCGCGGATGATCAGTTCGCGATCGTCGGCAATCTTGTAGGGCCCGCTGTTGTTGAGCGTGACGCGGCTCTCGCAACTGACGAGGAAACCATATTGCGAGACCGCAGCGAGGAACGCGTGCGACGCCTTGTGCAGCCGGTCGCCTGCCGTGCAACGATGCAGGTCGGCGTGGAAGACCTGCAGGCGCCGTTCGGGCAGCGATTGCACGCGCTGGCCGAACTCGCGCGCGTTGAGGTGGCCATCCTCGCGTTGCTGTGCGAGTTTGAAGCGCCGCCAAAAATCCATGACATAGACGACGTCTTCGGCGGCATCCTCGGGCGTCAAAAGCCCGAAATTGATCAGAATCTCGCGCCCCAGCAGGAAAAAGGTGGGCAAACCCCAGCCATAAAGATTCCCGAACTTGCCGCCCATCACGCGCGCCCGATCGCCGATCTCCTCCGCCGGCATCACAGCTTCGATCTTCCGCAACAATGCGGGATAACGGTAGAAGCACATCAGATAGGAGAGCAACATGTACGCCGGTACCGGGAAAAGCTTTGATTCCTGCACCGTCCGCGTCACGCAGAGCCAATAAGTGTCGTCGCCGATCGTCTGAATGGCATTGTTCGCCTCCAGTATCTGAGCGTAGGTCAGCGCCGTCTCCGCTGCGATCCCCGTCGCCTCCTGGAGCTGCTGAACTGGCCTCACTATCGTCTCCTCCACCGGGCTTATGGCTACCCGCGCATCGCATCGTTTGGCGAACCGAGGTGGCATTTGTCAAGATAATGTTGGGCGTAATCGTCCGACGATATCATGTTTTGGACATTACGGCGTGGCTTGATTTTGTCGCAGCCGCTCCAGCGTAGCCGCTCGCCGCCGCGAGCGATTCCGAACCGCTCGTATGCGCTCGCAGTGCCTGGTTCTTCGCCGACTTGCAGCGAATTCGAAGCGGAATGATCATCTAACCTGACCTGCCCGCCTTTGCTTCTTCCACAAAGTCAGGATGCCGATACAAGGATGCCGCGGACTGCTCGAGTACTGGAGGCCACCACCGCCTAGCGGATAGTTCCTGCCGCTTTTCGGACTGGGTGGTGCGCCACGCAGTCCGGAGCGAACCAGTCTCGTTCCCATTGTATGGGAAAGTAGTGGGAAAAAGCATCATTTCGGCTGCTACAGTTGATCCCTCGGCCTTAGTGCGCGGCACATTTCCGCGGTGCTGAGCACTTTTCCCAGCTCTGCGTTTGTGGGAAGATGACGACGCCTCGTAGGAAGAGCTGACGGTGGAAGGCGATACAGCTGCGAATGGGTTACGGGTTCAGCCCACGTGGCCAACGCCCGAATGCCTTGGCCGGCTGGAGAAGCTGAAGCTTGCGAAGCATCACACGTGCTTCAAATGTTTCGAGGTCTTGCCAACGACGTGCTGGCTGGAGGGCATTGACCTAGAAAAGCCCGAAACCCGCACACGGCCGCAGGCACCGACCTCGGCCCTTGCCGTTCCGCAGCTAATTGCCTTCCGCCTGTCGACAGCCGACGGTGAGCTGCTTGCGACCTTGCTGCAGCTGCCCCTCCCACAGCATGACAGCTTTAGGCAGCGCCTCGAAATCATCGTCGGCGTCTACATTCAACATGCGTTGCAGCAGATTGGCTTTACCGACCGCAAATCGATGCGACGAGCGCGGCTTGATGTGGCGAAGGTAGCCCGGAGGCTGGCGGCCGCCTTGAACAAGCTCAGCCACGAGAATCAATTGCGATTGTGCGACGCACTCGATGCGGTCGAGCGTCGAACGATAGTCGGCCGCTACGTTCCCGACAATGTCCTGTGGCTTGAACGGCTGGAGCTGGCGCTCGGCGACCGCATGTTGCCCCCAACCGTGCGCAAGCCGGTCGCCGATCTGTTGGAACTCAAGAAGTGGGACAAGTCCAGCAGCGACTATTTCAGCCTGTGGCTGTCTACCGATCAGCTCTCAGACTTACCTCTGCAGATAGACCCCGTCTCGCGCCTGAGCCATCAGCTTGCGGCTCTGGCCGAAGCCGCGGATACCGCCGCTTCTGCCATCGCTGACCAGAAGGGTCCGGACTACGACCTCGCGCAGAGCGTCTTCATTTACGAACTCGACGATCTCCTTGTCGAACTTACCGACCGTCACTTGACCTACTATCAAAGCGCCGACGGAAGCCCCGATCCGTACGCGCCGCATCATATGTTCGCTGAACACCTTCTGATGCTCGCACGTGGGCACGTGCCGTTCTGTATCCGGAAGCGCCATCCCAAGCTCATGGCACGCCAGCTCAGTTGGCTGATGCGACGATTACGCCTCCAGCTTGCAAAAGGACCGCTGCGCATAGCGGACCGGCCGATACGCGAATAAGCGTTACCTACTCCGTCCTACATTTCACGCTTGCATCCTGTTGTTTTCGGCCGCCCGGCAATCTCGCCGGTGCGTCCGGAGACCAGCCATGCCCAGCTCTCAGCCCCTCGCCCCGCCCCTTCTCGATCATCTTAAGCTCGCAATGCTGCCGACCCTGTCGCTCATTCCCTACCCCGGCAACGCTCGGGTGCATTCCAGGCGCCAGATCCAGAACACCGCGCACAGCATCAAGACCTTCGGCTGGACCAATCCCATCCTTATCGATGCTGAGCGCAAGGTTATTGCCGGTCATTGTCGCCTGGCCAGTGCCAAGCTGCTCGGGCTGAAGGCGGTGCCCACGATCCCGCTCGACCATCTGAGCGATGCCGAGGTTCGCGCCTATACCATCGCCGACAATGCACTCGCCGAGCAAGCAGGCTGGTCCAAGCGCCAGCTCAAGGCCGAGCTCGAAGGTCTGATGAAGCTCGGCTACGACACCGAACTCACCATGCTCGGCACGCTCAAGATCGACAGCCTCCTGTCGATAGGCGATGATGATACCAAGGCTCCCGACGATATCGTGGCGCTGCCGTCCCGCAAGCCCGCCGTCTCGCGTGTCGGCGACCGCTGGGTGGTCGGGCGCCATGTGGTGGTCTGCGGCGATGCGCGCCTGCGCGAGACCTACGATCTGCTGCTCGAGGGCGAACTTGCCCAGATCGTCTTCACCGACCCGCCCTATGGCAACAAGATCAAGGGCAATGTGTCGGGCCTGGCCCAGCTCGTCCATGACGACTTCGTCATGGGCTCGGACGGGCTTTCGCCCGAAAAGTTCGTGGCCGGCCTGCTGCGCCCGACCTTTCGCTGCCTGGCAGCCAACTGCGTCGCCGGCGCGATCGGATATTTCTGCATCGACTGGCGCGCACAGCCGCGCCTCGTCGATGCAGCCGACGGTGTGTTTGCCAAGCGGATGAACATGATCGTGTGGGCGAAAAGCAACGCCGGAATGGGCAGCTTCTACCGCTCCCAGCACGAACTCATTGAGGTCTATCTACTCAACCAGGGCCAGCACATCAATAATTTCGGGCTTGATGGTCGCTATCGCACCAACGTGTGGTCCTATGCCGGTGCCAATGTGTTCGGCCCCGGCCGCAAGCAGGACCTGCTCGACCATCCGACCGTCAAGCCCAAGAATATGGTGGCTGACGCCCTGCTCGACTGTTCGCAGCACGGCGCGATCGTGCTCGACCCCTTCCTCGGCTCTGCCACCACGCTCGTCGCAGCAGAGATGACCGGGCGCCGCGGCTACGGCATCGAGCTCGATCCGCGCTACTGCGACGTGTCGTTGCGCCGCCTGATGGAGGCGACCGGCGAGGTCGCCCTGCTCGGCGGCACCAAGCCCTTTGCCGAGGTTGGCGCCGAACGCGGCCTCTCTGCAGCCAGCTGATTTGCGCCACCTACTTCGACCCTGTCCACAGCAGCAAGCGCCGGACAGGGTTTCTGTAAATGCGAGGACATCATGAGCGACGACGAAACACTCGACCCATGGTCTCAGGGCAACAAGGGCTTTGCCCGGCGCGGCCTGCGCAAGGACGGCAAGCCCATCAAGGAGGGCAACACCCGCGAGGATGGCAGCTACGAAGTCGGCCGCGACCGCCCGCCTCCCGAGCATCGCTTCGGGGTTAACGATGGCCGTAAACGCGGCCGTCGACCGAAGGGCGTGCGCAACTTCGACACCGAGTATCGCGAGGAGTCGCAGCGCCAGTTCTCCTTCGATGAGGCCGGCAAGAAGCGTACGGCGAGCAAGCGTCTCGCGACCATCGTGCGCACCTTCGACAATGCCATCAGCCGCGGCAAGGAGCGCTCGATTTCGCTCATTTTCGAGCAGGAGCGCCGCCTCGCCGACCGCGAAGCCGTCAAGGAGCAGCGCCTGCCACAGAGCGATCAGGAGATCATCGAGCAGTTCCTAAGCGAACAGGCGGCATCTCACGCCGCGCCGGCATCATTGCCGAAACCCGTCGATGAGGCGGATAGCCAGCATGAGGGGCAGCCACGCGACGAGGATCATCTGGACACGCGTCACAACGAGGAAGACAGCTGATGGCCATCAGCGGCGCACAATACCGCTCGGCCATGCTGCGGCAGCATTTCGGCCTGTTCCTCCGCTTTGCTTTTCGTGCGCTGGAGCCCGAAAAGCCTTACCTCCACAACTGGCACATCGATGCGATCGCCCATGAGCTCGACCGGGTGCTCCGCGGCGATAATCGCTATCTCGCGGTCACAATGCCGCCGCGTCACCTGAAATCGATCACGGTGAGCGTCGCCTGGGTCGCCTGGATGCTCGGCAATAATCCTGCGCTCAACTTCATGTGCGTGAGCTACGGCATGGAGCTCGCCGAAAAGCATGCCCGCCAGTGCCTGCAGCTGATCCAGTCGCCGTGGTTCGCGGCCGCCTTTCCGGACCTGCACCTCACCAAGCGTACGATCCTCGATTTCGAGACGAGCCGTGGCGGCGGCCGTCTGTCCTCCTCGTTCGATGGCGGTATTACCGGGCGTGGTGCCGACATCATCATCGTCGATGACCCGATGAAGGCGGTCGACATCTTCAGCGAGGGTCAGCGAACCGCTGCCACCACCAAATTCTACAACAGCCTGGTCCACCGCCACAACGACGCCGCGCGCGGCGCGATCATCGTCGTCATGCAGCGCCTCCACGAAGCAGACCTGGTCGGCGAGATCATCGAGCGGGGTGGCTGGCATGAACTGCGCCTGCCGGCGATCGCCGCCGAGGATGAGCATATTCGCATCGGTTGGCAGGCAGATGCCATCCACGTCCGCGCTGAGGGCGAACCGCTCCATCCCCAACGCTTGTCGCTCGACGACCTCCGCCGCATCGAGGGACGTGATCCGAACGCATTCGCCAGCCAGTTTCTGCAGGACCCGATCCCCGCCACGGGCAATTGGGTCAAGGCCGCCTCGTTCCTGCGCTACGAAACTCCGCCCACCGGCGGCGTCGTGGTGATGAGCCTCGACACCGCGTGCAAGGAGGGCCTCAACACCGACTTCAGCGTCGCGATCATCGCCCGCTACATGAGCGGCAGATACTACATCCTCGACGTCTATCGCGAGCGCGGCGACGTCTTCGGTCTGCGCGCGGCGATCGAGCGTCTGTGCCGTCACTACCGCGTCGAGCAGCTGCTGATCGAAGACAAGTCCAGCGGCACCCAGCTGATCACCATGCTGCGGCGCGAACGCCAGCTGTCCTGGATGCCGAACCCTACCGCCTGCAAGGCGGTCGAAAGCAAGCAGGTCCGCTTCTACGCCCAGGCCGGCAGCATCCGTCGCGGGGACGTCGTGCTCCCGCATGATGCACCCTGGGTCGACTCCTTGCTCACGGAGCTCCTGCGCTTCCCCAATGGTCGGCATGATGATCAGGCCGATGCACTTGCCCAAATGCTGGCGAACCGGCCGACGGACGTCATGTCGACCCTCGCCGGACCGGAAATCATCGATCCGAATGAACCATATTATCCGCTGAACAGCGATGGGACGATCAACGAGGCTCTCCTGGATGATCCTTGGGTTTGATGACGTAACTCGAGCAATGCTTGAGCCACGCCTCGAATCCTGCGCAGTTCTCGAATCGCGTGCAAGCTCCACTCCGAACATGATCGGCGGCGGGGTGGAGAGCCACGTTCCCGCTCGCGCCGCACGTGCCGCCTCCCGTCAATCCCCCTTGAAGATCGAGCCTGACAGGATGGCCTGGATGTGGGCGTCGTCGATCATCGGGCAGGTTGCCATCTTTCGCGCGATCATGCCGTTGATGAGGCCTTCGAAGCCTTCATTGCTGTCGAACTGGTCGGACAGGATCGGGCCGGAGAGATGGCCGTCGTGGAACAGTGCCGAGTAGATGTGGACACCTTCATAGCCGCCATAGCTGTTCCTGGCGTTCAACGAGAAGGTTACCGACCAGCTGACCGGATGGCCGTCACGCAGCTTCGCCTTGTGCGGCAGGCACAGCGTGAAGTCGGTAATCGAGTGCGGGTCCTTCAGCGTCCGCTTAAGCTCGGCGAGGATCGGCGGCAGCAGCGCGTCGACGCTGAGCTCCGGGTAAGCGGCAGGATTGATCGCGTCGGCGTGGACCGGCACGGTCGTGCAGGTCAGGACGGCGGCGAGAAGGCAAGCGGCTGTCTTCATGGTGAGGCTCCGTAGCGGAGCTAGGCGGTACGCCTGCTCCCACGAGGCCGAGCCCGGCAGACCGCCAGGGCGTGGCCGCCGCGTCTCTTCACGGCGACTCACCCGAACACTACCGCTCCGTCAGCCGGTGAAGTCCACTGGAAGGTGGGCCAGGCTTAGCCCTGTCCCTCTACCCACGCCCGACTATTGCCAACTGCAGCTCTAACCCTACAGATGATCGCGCTCTGTCGAGAGGCAGAGCGGGGCGTGGAAACCTCAACAGTAGCCGACCGGTCGCGGAGCAATCCGAGGCCGGGTAGCATGCGCGCATGTCCAAGGCTTCGGCCCAAAGGCGCATGCGCCTGTAGGCTACTTCAGGTTTCCAATATCCGGCTTCGGCCGTCGTCCCGAGAGGTACATAGGGCGACGAGGGGCTGGACCGACATGATGCTGGAGCTGATCGAGCGCATCCGCGAACGACTGGCGCAAGGCGCCTATGTCAATGAGGCCGCGATCTCGCACGGCGTCGTCACCCCGATCCTGAACGCGCTCGGCTGGGACAGCGCCGATCCCGACCAGCTGGTGCCCGAGTTCGCGCTGCCGCGCGGTCGTGTCGACTTCGCCCTGTTCGCGCTCGGTCACCGTCCCGGCGTGTTCATCGAGGTCAAGGGGATCGGGCGTGCCATGGATGGCGATCGTCAGCTCTTCGAATATGCCTTTCACCAGGGCGTGCCGCTCTGTGTGCTGACCGACGGGCGCGAGTGGAGCTTCTATGTGCCGGGCGGACAGGGCAGCTACGATGACCGCCGCGTCTACCGTCTCCAGCTCGACGATCGCGATCCGGAGGAATGCCGGCGCATTCTGCTGCGCTATCTCGCCCGCGATCGGGTGCGCGACGGATCAGCCTTCGAGGATGCCCAGCGTGACTATCGCGATGCCGCCGGCAAGCGCGAGGCGGTAACCGCGCTCCCCAAGGCCTGGCGCCAGCTCGTCGCCGAGCCCGACGATCTGCTGCTCGAGATCGTCGGCGGCAAGGCCGAGGCGATCTGCGGCTTCAAGCCCGATCCCGCCGACGTTATCGCGTTCCTACGCGGGTTCATGCCCGCCGCTCTGCCGTTATCCCCACGCAGGCGGACATCCTCCGCCAAGGACGGCCGCCAGGTACACGACGAGGAGGGCAGCCTCACGCCTGCCGGCCACCCCAAGCCTGTCGACCGCAGCGTCTCGTTCACGATCTTCGGCCAGCAGCGCAGTGCGCCTACCGCCGCGATGGCGCTGGTTGAGATCCTGAAAACGATAAACCATGAACGACCCGAGGCGCTGCCGGCGCTTGCGACAGCTGTACGAGGCCGTAGCCGGAGCCTGATCGCGCGCAGCGCTGAGGAGATCAACCCGAAGCGATCCGATCTCGCTCGCGCCACCGACATTGGGTCAGGCTGGCTGGTCGGGCTCAACATCTCCAACCGCGAGAAGATGGCGATCATCCGTACGGCCGCCGATATCGCCGGGCTGCGCATCCCCGAAGATTTGCAGATTACGCTTCCGAATGGCTGATGCATCGCTGTTGGGTGATGCTCCCACCGGGCGGTTACCCTGGAACTGACGTCTAACGCGTGGGACGCCAGACGGTAGGCTGCGGGAGTGTCGGACCTTGATCGGCCGCGCCGCGGTAGTAGCGAACCGGCGCGTCCGCAGGGGGGCTGTGACGGCGCCGGTTCTGGCCAACACGGTGCTGTTCATTACCGCGAAGGTTATATCCCATCTCAGGTGGCAGCCTCTGTTTACGGCCGTTCCTTCGGCTCCTGAGCGCGGGGCCTATGCTGATGCGGTCCTGATGTTTGGAGCTCACGGGATTGTGCCCTGCATGAACGAAGTGCGTAGCGTGCCCGAGCTCGGCGTAGCAGCGGCGGCGGACCGCATCGTACTCCCATGGATTGATCGTTCGAGCACGCCTCCACCGACGACAACCGGTTTTACATCCTTGCATCCCGATACAGCTGGTAGTTTGGCAATAAGGCTCGAGGGCGATGGTTACGGCCTGCCGTTTAGTGTTACGTTTGACTCAGACGGCGCCGCTTTTGCAGTCCGACGATCATCGCTTCGTCCCGTGGAAATTGCCGCTATGCGGTCGCAAGGCGCAACACCTGCTAACCGACGAAAAGCAGGCGTGACGCTGACACATTCAAGACTGGCGTTCGCTTCACTCAAGTAAGTGCAAAAGTCGGACGAGCTATCGCAATGCGTCGCCCAGTAACCACTGAGGCGCGACCCGTTCGGACGCGTTCCCAACGGGTTCGGACCAGCCGCTTCACTCGCTCAGGATTGAAACAGCTCTGAGGCGACTTGGGGATCCTGATCGGCGCCGACCGGATCACGCCTAGAATTCCAAACATCGTAGATAGTTGCATCGCTCAGGGCGGACTCCGCTTTAGGCGCCGATCCACAATCGACAGACATTTACTATCACCAGAGACGGTACGCTTGCATACAGTCTCCTTCGGCGCAAAAGGGAGAGGGCGTTCTCTCCTGCCCTGAGGGAACCGATTAAAACCGGTTCTCTTTTTTTACGTTTGGCCCGTTGGCTTTTAAAAACCGACCTGATCAGCCCCCTTCAGCGCTAAAATCGCCCGAGCTTCGTCCGGCGTCGCAACCTCAAGCCCGAGGCCCTCCAAGATACTCCGAACGCGGACAACCTGCGAGGCATTGCTGGGCGCTAGGGTGCCTTTGTCGATCCAAAGGTTGTCTTCCAATCCGACACGGACGTGGGCCCCCATCGCAGCCGCCTGTGCCGCTACCTGCATCTGGCTTCGGCCGGCGCCAAGGACAGACCAGCGATAGGAGTCGCCGAACAGCCGATCTGCTGTACGCTTCATATGCAACACCTCTTCGGGGTGAGCACCGATACCACCGAGCAAGCCGAAGCATGTCTGAATGAAGAGCGGCGCCTTCACTAACCCCTCAGACCAAAAATAATGAAGATTGTGGAGATGGCTGGTATCATAGCATTCGAATTCGTAGCGAGCCCCGGTGTCGTTAAGGGTTTCAAGTGCGTAGCGGATATCCTTGAAGCTATTGCGGAATACAAGGTCGTGTGACCCCTCCAACATCGCTGGTTCCCAGTCGTGCTTGAACTCGGTGTACCGCTTGAGCATCGGGAAGAGGCCGAAGTTCATCGATCCCATGTTAAGGCTCGCGACCTCGGGCTTCCAGACCGCGGCCGGCTGAACGCGCTCTTCGACCGGCATATATGGCGATCCGCCTGTCGTCAGATTCACGACGACGTTGGAAGATTGCTTGATCACCCGAAGGAACGGCTCGAAAGCTTCCGGACTTTGGTCCGGACGCCCGTCTTCCGGGTTACGCGCATGGAGATGCACGATCGCCGCGCCAGCCTCCGCCGCGCCCAATGCGCTCTCGGCAATCTCGGACGCCGTCACCGGGAGATGTGGCGACATTGACGGCGTGTGAATCGAGCCGGTTACCGCACAACTGATGATGACCTTCGCCACGATCAGTTCCCGACGATGCCTTTGACGGCATCAACAATTCCTTCGGCCGACGGCGCGAAGGCGGTTTCCAGGCCCTTGGCGAAGGGTACCGGACAGAAAGCCCCACCTATCCGCTTCACCGGTGCTTTGAGCTTGCCGAAGTAGACCTCGTTGATCTCCGACGCGATCTCAGCACCGATGCCGAATTCACGCACCGCCTCATGAACGATTACCGCCCTGCTCGTTTTGCCAACGGACGCCAGGACCGTCTCTTTGTCCCAGGGCGCGATGGTACGCAGATCGATGACCTCGGCTGAAATGCCATCTTTCTCCAGCGCCTCTGCAGCACCGAGACAGTAGGCGACCATTAGCGAGTGGGCGACGAGCGTAACATCGGTGCCCTCCCGTGCGACCTTGGCCTTGCCGATCGGGACATGCTCGAGCGTCGTGTCGGATGGCGTGAAATAGCTCGGCAAATTCTCGATGAAGATGACAGGGTCGTCATCCTCGATCGCCGATCGCATAAGGCCGTACGCATCGGACGGGTTCGACGGTGCGACCACTTTGATCCCCGGCGTGTGCGCAAACCAGGCCTCGAGATAATCACTGTGCTGGCCGCCCACCCCGAAGCCTGAGCCTGTCATCGTGCGGATTACGATCGGGACATTGGTCTGGCCGCCCGACATGAAGCGCAGCTTCGCAGCGTGGTTTGTGATCATGTCCATCGCGACAGTCACAAAGTTCATCAGCATGATTTCAGCGACAGGACGATAGCCGCAAATCGCGGCGCCAATCGCCGACCCGATGATGGCTTGCTCGGAAATGGGCGTTGATTTGACACGGTCATCGCCATATTTGGTGGAGAGGCCCTTGGTGACGCCCATCACACCGCCTTCCTCCCGGTCGCCGACTTCTTCACCTAGGGCGAGAACTTTCGGATCGGCGGCCATGGCGTGATCAAGCGCCAGATTGATCGCCTGAATCATGTTGAGCTTCTGGGGCATGGTTGCGGTCTCGGTCATAGCGTCCTCACGCAAGTTCATGGGAGAAAACATCGCGCTTGAGTTCGGCGATGTCGGGCACGTCTGCGGCATAGGCCGCGCTCACGGCCTCCTCGATGTCCGCCTTGATCTGCGCATCGATAGCGTCGAGGTCTGCTTCGCTCGCGGCCCCCCCGTCGATAAGTTGCTTGCGCAATGCTGGAACGGGATCCTTGCCCTTCGCAGCGACCATCTCGTCGGGCGGTATATATTTAC
>CAXTBZ010000004.1:57206-70127 GCA_964242855.1 uncultured Sphingomonadaceae bacterium | reverse complement strand
ACCCACAAGCCTTCCCCGGAAAGCGGGGGTGGGAGGCAAGCGAACGGAGAGGCCCGCAATGGACGGCGGCGGCACCCCCCGGGGTCCCCGTCGCGCCCGCGCGACGGGGTGGGTCTCAGGGGCGCAATGCAATGTAGCAGCCGGGCGTCAGCCCGGCTTGCCGCCGACGGCCATGGGCCTAGCAGCGAGCGTCGACCACACACGCTTGCCGGTGAGGCACGAACAACGCCGCCGCGTCAGCGGCGTCCATGAAGGGGCGTTGCGGGGCCTGAGCCCCGCAGAAGGGGTCCGCCGAGACGATCGGCTCGGCGCCAGGGGAAGGCCTTCCCCTCCAAAACCTCTTTCCACGTCGACCAAGTAATTCGTGAGCCGCCTATGTCGGCGTAGACCGTTCAATGTCGCTTACGCTCCAGCTACACCGTCGCTCTGGAGGGTACAGTCCACTATAGAACTTGCGTTGACATAGCGGCTCGACAATCCAGATCGGATGACGAGGACCATCATCCCGCCGTAAATAGCTCGGCGGCCCCGTTCGTGGCATCAAGCACTACGTTCTAAAAGAAGTTTCGCCAAATGTGGCTTGCGGTTCGCAAGAAGCGACGTAGAATTGCTCGCGCAACGGGCGATTGTCCGGCGCCGAGGCGTGAGAACCTCGCTTGAGTTGAAGATTTCCATTCGGATGTCCGGGTGGCCGATGTGCATGTCCAAGCGCTCTCGGGCGCCAAAGGCATCGGCGCATGTGCTCTAGCATGTTCTCAACTCCCGGCTCCGCTCTCGCCTCAATCGAATGAGGTGAGAGGCGAATGTCGAACGGCCGGCGCGGGACAGGTACCAGATGGGGCGACGCCGCCCTGTTCGTCTGCGCGCTGCGGTGACGCTCGACGATCCCCTGCCCTCTGAGGATTGGGTCGGCTATGTCGAGCAGCCCGACATCGGTGCGCTCTACCGCCAGCATGGCGCGCGGCTGACCCGCTTCTTTTCGCGTCGAGTGATACCACAAGACGTTCCAGATCTTGTTCAGGAGACCTTCCGTCGGTTGCTCGGTACCGCCTCGCAGTCCCGTCTGCGGCTCGCAAATCCTGAGGCTTATCTTCATCGCGTCGCCGACAATCTCGTGAGGCACACGACGCGAAGGTCGGCGCAAAAGGCGCCGCATGTCCCGCTCGACGAGGAAGCCATTTCCGGCCCCGATCCGCATCGACACCTTGAATCCCGCGACACTGTGGCGCGCGTCGATGCCGCCATGCTGCGGCTCAAGCCGAAGACCCGCGAAATTTTCATCCTCCACCGGCTCGACGGGCTCAGCTATGCCGAGATCGCAACGACCAAGGGCATGAGCGTGAAGGGAGTCGAGAAGCAGATCGCCAATGCGCTGACCATACTCAGACGGCGACTGGATCTGCGCTGATGCCGTTCTGGCGGAGCAACGCGCGCATCGGGCGGGAGGCCGATGCTTGGATCGCGCGCCTGCACGCTCCAGATCGTGACGGCCATATCGCCGACCTGGAGGCCTGGCGCGCGGCCGACCCGCGCCATGAGGCGGCCTTCCGGCGCAGCGAGCAACTCTGGCATGATCTCGGATCCGCGACCCGGACGACACCGCTCAGCGCCCCGCAAGCGGAGTCATACCCTTATCGGAAACGACAGCCTGCGCGAGTTGTGCTCGGATCGCTGATCACGGCCGGCGCCATAGTGGCCGCGATCTTCATCCACGATCGGGCGAGCACCGACGTCATCGGGCCGCGCACTTACCGCCAATCGACGGTGGCTGCGCAGATGCTTCGGCTTCCGGATGGCTCAGAGGTTCAACTCGGTCCGAACAGCCAGATCTCGACCGACTATAAGAACGGAATACGCGCGGTCGCGCTGCTGAACGGCAACGCCCGGTTCAGCGTCGCGCACGACGCCGCCCACCCGTTCATCGTCACCGCCGCCGGCCGCACCGTCACCGCGCGCGGCACGATTTTCGACGTTGCAATCCGCCCCAATGGTCTTGCCGTAACAATGATCGAGGGGGTCGTCGATGTCGCGAGAAAGCGGTCCGGCGGCACGAGCGCGCGAGACACCTTTCGTCTCGCGCGCGGTGAGCGTCTGGTCGTCGATGGCGAAGTCGATCGGATATCGAAAGTCGACGGGACCGCCGCTAACGACACTGCTCGCATTTACCCACCGACTGCGGTGGCTCAGATCGTGGCGGACGCCAACATCGGCGCCTCCAAGCCGATCCGCTTCGCCGATCCCGCTCTGAGTGAAGCCAAGCTGCAGGGGCGGTTTGATCTATCCGACACCGCCTCCCTCGCCGAGCAGATTGCGGCCGCACTCGACCTCGAGCTGCGAGACGACGGCCACAGCCTGATCCTCATCCAAAAAAAAGCGCGCTCACAAAAATAAATCGGGGGGACGCTCCGCGCGTCCGGTCATGCGCCTCCGAGGACCGGACCATCGGCCTCGATAGAGGGGCCCGACATGAGCAGTTCGACAAAGAAGATCCTTCTCGCCGCCACCGGACTGGTTCTGATCGCCGGTTCGGCCTGCACCCAGGCTCCCTCGCACAGCTATGCGATACGGGCCGGTGATCTCGGCGCCGCGCTGGAAGCCTACGCCCGTCAGTCCGATCTCAAAGTTATCGTTGCTTCAGACGTCGTAGCCGGACGAACGACCGCTGGCGCGACCGGCATGCTGTCCGACAGGGATGCCCTCGACAAGATCCTGAGCGGCTCCGGACTCCATGCCGAGACGGTCGCCGGGGGCTTGGTGCTGCGGCCGGACAACCGCGGTGAGACAGCGGGCACGGCGTCACCGACCGGCAGCGACATCGTCGTGACCGGGACGAGGATCCGCGGCTCGGGACCGATCGGATCGCCCGTGACGGTGATCGATCGCAGCACGATCGAGCAGAGCGGACGTGCCACGGTCGCCGATTATATCCAGACGCTCCCGCAGAACTTCGGCGGTGGTGCCAATGAAAGCCTGACCGGAACGACGGCCCGGAACGGTGCGTCTGCCAACACCAGTTATGGGTCGAGCATCAATCTGCGCGGACTTGGCACCGCGTCCACGCTCGTGTTGTTCGATGGCAATCGTCCAGCGCTCGGCGGCGTATATGGCGCATTCACCGACACCTCGCTGATCCCGTCGGAAGCGATCGACCGTATCGAAATCCTCACAGATGGTGCGTCGGCGATCTACGGTACCGATGCCGTCGCCGGCGTCGTCAACATCCGCTTCCGCAACCACTATGATGGTTTCGAAGCGCACCTGTATTCGGGCACGGCGGACGGGAGTTTTGGCCAGCAGCAGGTCAGCCAGATCGCCGGCAAGCGCTGGTCGAACGGCGGCGTAGTGCTCGCGTACCAGTTCGACCATCGCGATAGCCTCCCGGGGTCGGACCGGCGCGCCTCGACCGAGGACCTGAGGCCATGGGGCGGGCCCGACTTGCGCTCGCCTTATGCGATCGCGCCCAACATCACCGCGGCCGACGGCAGCATCTATGCGGTATCTCCCGCGGCTGGAGCGGGTCGGATCACCAGCGCCGATCTGATCCCGGGTGCAACGAACCTGATCGACAACCAGAAGCGTGTCGATCTTCTGCCACGCCAGACCACGCATTCAGTCTACGCCGCTGCCGATCAGAACATCGTGCCCGGCTTGTCGCTCTTTGCGCATGTGCTCTACGCCAGGCGATCGTTCAGGATCGATCGGCTGCCCCGGGACCAGGCCATCGAGGTTCCGGCCAGCAACCCTTTTTATGTCGATCCGATCGGGACGGGCGAACCGATTTCGGTCGAACGCGATTTCGAGACTCTGGTCGGTCAGCCGCATAGTTCGGGCATGACCACCGGGCTCAGCGCCACCGGCGGCGTGCAAGGTGACCTCGGAACCTGGCATTACGAGGTGTCGGGATCCTATGGCCGAGAGCATGAGACCAATAATCGCGACAATGAGGTCAATTACAGCCGGCTGTCGGACCTCCTGAACGACACCGATCCGGCAACAGCATTCGACCCGTTTGGCGCCAACAGCCAGGCCGCGGCCGATGCGATCCGCGGGAGCGAGCATAACTCGTCGAACTACACAGTCTGGTCGGCCACCGCCCGCGCCGACGGGACGCTGTTCGACTTGCCGGCGGGACCGGTCAAGCTTGCCGTGGGGGCCGAGCATCGCCGTGAGATCCTCTCAACCTCCTTCGAAGACGATGTGTTTTCCGAGACGCCCGAAACGAGCACGCTCGACGGCACGCCGAACCACCGCCACATCAACTCGCTCTACGCGGAATTGGCCATTCCCCTGCTCGACGGCGCCGGCGGCAAGTTCCCTGGCAAGCTCGATCTATCGCTTGCCGGCCGGATGGACTGGTACAGCGATGTCGGCCGGACCCAGAACCCGAAGGTCGGGATCAGCTGGAAGCCGCTTGATGGCCTGACGCTCAGAGGGTCGTTCGGCACGTCGTTCCGTGCCCCCGGTTTTACCGAGAACATCGGCGCGTCCGAGAATTATTTTATTCCTCAGATCGTCGTCGATCCAGCCTCGCCGACAGGCATGACCGGGGTGATCGGCGAATATGGCAATGCCGCTCAGATCGGACCCGAGCGGGCAACGACCTTTACGGCGGGCGCTGATTTCACCCCGCGGCAGATCCCGGGTTTCAAACTGTCAGCAACGTGGTTCGCCATCGACTATCGCGACCGCATTGGTACAGCAGGCTATTATGATGTCGATTATCTACGCTTCCGTAACATCTACGGTGGCCTCATCAAGGATAACCCCAGCGCTGCCGCGGTCGCCGCGCTCTATGCTAGTCCCAACTTCTACAATTTCTACAATGTGCCGGCGTCCTCGATTACCGCGATCATCGATGGAACGACACGCAATCTGTCGAAGCAGCGCATCACCGGCGTCGATCTCGATCTGAACTACCAGCGGCCATTCGCCGGCGGCACCGTCCAGTTTGGGCTCAACGGCACCCGCCTGATCGCGTTCGACCAGCAGATTACGTCAGAAGCACCGAAGACGAGCATCCTCTCGACGTTTGCAAACCCGGTCCGCCTGCGCTTCCGGGGCCATGCCGGATGGAGCAACGGCGAGCTCGATCTGACCACCTCGGTCAATTACACCGGCAGCTATAGCAACAATGTGCTGGTCCCCGCCGAACATGTGAAGTCCTGGACCACGGTCGATGCCGAGGTCGGCTACACTTTTCCGAAAGCCACGCCCTTCGGTCGGGCTCATGTCGCGCTCGACGCGACCAATCTGCTGAACAAGGCACCGCCGTACATCAACAACACGGCCTTTGACTCGACGCTTGCCTATGATCCCGGTGCCGCCAACGCGATCGGCAGGACCTTATCGGTACAGGCGACTTTCTCATGGTGATCGGCGTAATCCTTGCGCTCGCCGCTACCACATCGATCCCGCCGTCGGTGACAATCCCGGATCTTGTCGAGGTGACCGACATCACCGGATTGGCGGTTTCGCCCGATAGCAGGCAAATCGCCTTCAAGACGGAGACGCCGTCGGTCGGCAGCAACAGCTACCGTCTCGAATGGTATGTCGCGCCGGTCGATGGAAAGACACCGCCTCGCCCGGTGAGTGACGGCGGCGGCGCGCTGCTCGGCCAGGCCGGTGCTATCAGCGCCGAACCGCCGATCTGGTCACCGACATCAAACGCGATCTACTTCCGCGCGCTGGTCGACGGCGCGGTCCAGGTCTGGCGGGCGGCGGCGGATGGCAGCGGTAGCAAGCCAGTGACCAACAGCCCCGCCAATGTTCGCGACTTGGCAGTGGCGCCGGGCGGCCATGGTCTGCTTTTCCATGTCGGCGCCAGCCGCGATGCCATTCTGGCGGCCGAGCGTCAGGCGCATGATGACGGCACGCTGATCGATGCCAGCGTCTATTTCAGCCAACCGCTAACGCAGGGCGGCGTGATCGACGGCAGGCTTGGCAGCCAGCGGCTTACCGGAGATTGGTTCGATCGCGACAATATCCTCTGGAAGACACCCTTGCAGGCTGTTCAACTTCCTTTCGTGGCTGGCGATGATCGCCCATCAGCGCAAGGGTCCGAGCAGACGCTGCCGGCAAGCACGGCCACGATCGAGACTGAAGGCGCGCAAGACTATGCGACGGCAATTGTGGCGGGTCGGAAGATCCGCTGCACCGCGCCGCTGTGCCTTTCGGAACGACCGACGTCGATTGTCCCGCTTGCCGATGACGGCGCATATTTGGTCACGCTGGACGACAGCGCGCTCAATCAGACCCTGGTGACGTGGAGGCCAACCGATCAAACGCTTCGGACCATCGCAACAGCCAAGGGTCTGCTCAGCGGCAGCCGGAGTCGGGCCGAACCCTGTGCGGTCGCGCCAAATACTCTGCTCTGCGTTGCTTCGTCGGCCGCGGAGCCTCCGGCGTTGATCAAGGTCGAAATGAGTACCGGCGCGATCGTCCCTATGTTCGATCCCAACGCCAATTTGCGGCGTCAGACATCGGGCACGGCGCGCGCGATCCGGTGGCAGGACAAGGCTGGAACGCCCTTCAACGGATATCTGTTTACACCCCGAACGCCAAAGCCCGCATCGGGTTATCCAATAGTGATCGGCTATTACCGCTGCGAAGGCTTCTTGCGCGGCGGGGTTGGCGACGAGCTTCCGTTTCTGCCGCTCGCCGAAGCCGGTGTCGCAACGCTCTGCATCAACATGGCGCACACCAGCGACGTCACCCAGATGCCCTATCATGACTATGCGCTCGCACTGTCCGGCATCACCAGCGTGATCGACGTGCTTGCGGGCGACGGTACCGCGAATCGGCGCCTGGTCGGCTATTGGGGGCTGAGCTTCGGTAGCGAAGTGGCTCTCCAGCTTGCGATGCGCACCAAACTGCTGGCGGCCGCGTCCATCGGCTCGGGCACGGTCGATCCGATGATGTGGTGGATGAACGGCATGCCGGGCAGCCAGTTTCCAAGCGTGGCCGGGCCGGTCTGGCAATTTCAGGATCCCGACAGGGACCGCGCGAGTTGGCAGCGTTTTTCGCCGGCACTCAACATCGCTGCGATGGCCGCGCCGATGTTGATCCAGGCTTCCGAGCAGGAGGCGCGGCCTTCGATGGAGTATCTGACTGACGCGGCACGGGCTAATCATCCGATCGAGATGTGGGCATATGCCGATGAAGCACACATCAAGAGCCAGCCTCGCCACAAGCTCGCAACCTACCAGCGCAACTATGACTGGTTCCGCTACTGGCTGCAGGGTTTCCAGGATCCGGCGTCCGACAAGGCCGACCAGTATCGGCGGTGGGCGACCTTAAGGCAGCAGCGCGATGCGCTCACCAAGACTGCGGACCGAGCGCACCCATAATTCCGCGTCGATCAGTTGGAGCACGCGGGTGTGGTGGGATGCCCGCTCGCGGAACGGCGCGGCTAGAGCGATCTCCAGCTGTCGGCGATCCAGGAGGCCGGCGTTCGCCAGATGGCCTTCGAGGAGAAGCTCTTTGACTTGCGGGCGTCGCTTCTCGAGCCCGGCGACCACGATCCCGTCGGCTGCTCCTTTGGAACGCCGTAAGAGTACATCTTCGGGCAGGCGGCGCGTAAAGGCGCGGCGTGCCAACGCGCGATTGTGGCCGCCTTCCACCCAGCGCCAGCTTGGTACCGAAAGGCAGGCCTCCATCACGGGCTGGCATAGCAGGGGGAAGACCATGGTGCTGGTGGCGTGCCGATCGACGCAGTCGATGAACGGGTGAATGCGGATGATCGACGCGATGTGCGCGCGCAGGCCCTGCGCGGTTCCCGCTGGTAGCCGCATCCAGGGATGTGCGCGGGGTGCAACATCAACCGAGCGCGCCAGATACGTGCGATCAGCCGGCCAGCGCCGGCTTGTCAAAGCGGCGAAACTTCGGCGTAGCAATGCGGCATAGACAGCCGGGAGCGGCGTTCGCGTGGCAGTCGCGACGTCTTCGGCGATGTGCCGCGCGAGCCCCAAACCCTCGGCCCGCCATGCATCGACGATCGGGGCGGTCGATCGTAAGTAGGCAAACACATTGTCGCCACCCATGCCGTTCATCACGGCGTCGGCCTCGATGGCCTGAGCGGAGGCCTGGAAGCAATCCGCCAGCCCGGCCAGTATCCGCATGCTCCTGGGCTTGGGCGTGATGTGCTCGAGCCTTGCCATAGGATCCGCTTCATGATCCCGCGCATCGACCTCGAGCAAATCGACGCCGAGATGATCCGTCACCGAGCGCGCATAGTGCCGCTCGTCGGCGTCGCCGATGCCAGTGGCAAGCGTGCCGCACGTCCATGATGCGCCCGATCGGGCGAGCGAAGCGGCGATGATCGAGGAGTCGAGCCCGCCCGACAATTCCAGATGCGGATGCGCGAACGCTCTTGCCCAAGCTCCGACCGCGAAGTCGACCGTGCTTTCGATCACGCGCGCGTCGTCCTCCAAGCCGGTCCGTACGTTGCTCTTCCGGGCAAACGTCCAAGGCTTCCAAAGCAGCTCGGCTGAACTCGGACTTCCGCAGCAAAGCCGCTCGCCAGGAAGGACCTCTTCGATTCCTGCGATCGCAGTTGCGCGGGTCATCAACTGCTCGAAGAGGAGGCCGTGTGCCAGCATCTCCCAATCGACTGCGATCGGGATCAGTCCAAGCTTCGCGACACAGCCGATGTCCGAAAAGGCAAAGATCAGGCTGCCGCTCGCGGCGACATAAGCCGGAAGACTTGCCGACGGATCGCGCAGGATCGAGAATTGGTCAGCGCGCGAGAGCCACAGCGCGACATAAGCCCCGAAGCAGCTGTCGAGCAAATGGCGCCCGCCAGTGCTCTGCACGGCAAGGTCGCGGTTCGACGGCATCGCTTTGATGCGCTCTCCCGAAGGCCTGTCGATTATATGGCCGAACACGGCTCCGCGCGCATGCGGGAGCAGGACATGCGACGTGTCGAGCTCGAGAAACAACGTCAATTTGCCAAAGTCATGAACGATCGGGAATGTAGCCGTGACACGCTGCATGATCGGGGCGCGTTGCTCGCGCGACGGCTCGCCGAACATCGCAAGAAAGCGAGGTCTCACAGCACGAGGATCGGGCGCATCGGACGCACCGACCAGAGTGTATCCGAAAGCACGACGTCTTCGGACTGGACCCACGCGTGGGCACCGAACGGGTCAAGCCGGACGCCAAGAACGAGATTGCACACAACGCCGTGGCGACACAAACTGGCATAAAGCGCGAGGGAATCACGCAGGCATACGCGCGACGCGGGAAGTCGCCCTCGAGCACGATCATAGGATTGCGCCAAAGCCACGGCACAAGGCGCAGGTGATGTCCTGGTGGCCAGCTGTATGGCGGCGGCCCATTGCAACGCGCCGTGCAGACCGGCAATCTTCAGCCGAGCCATCGCCGCTGTCAGCGCCCGCCCGACCGAGGCCAACGAAACCGCTTGCCCTTCGCTTTGCGGCATTTCGATCGCGCTCCGCTGGGGATCGATACTGGAGGCGGTCGCAATGCTCTTATCGAGCGGAGGTACGAGTGCCCCCTCAGCGCAGAGGGCGTCGAGCGCAGCATCGTCTTCGACAGGTATGTTGCGGGCGAGCGCGAGCAACGCACGGGCCTTGCGTCCAACGACCAAGCGATATCGATCGGCTCTTGCGTCGAGGATGACGGCGCGGCCGTCGATGAGCGCGACGGAGCACCCGGAAGCCAAGGACATGAAAGGGCTTTCACAAGGACGCGCGGGCGCGGGGCCCGCGCGTCAGTCGTTCAATCGAGGTCCGACAGGCCCATGGTCTGGCGATGGCCGCTGGTGACCTCGAGGCCCTTGGGGTCGATGCCCTGGGTCTCGATGCTGGCGACGCCGAGTTCGACGCTCTCGACGAGCTCCTCATGGATGTTCATGACCATTCTCCTTCGACCATCCGGAAGTGGATGGCGAAGATCAGGCTAGACCTCCGCTCAGGTATAGGAATTTCATACCGCCCTGACGCGCCGAATATACAAGGGAACCCTCAAAGTGGCGCGCGAGACCGCAGGACAGATGCGACCTCGGCGATAATCCGGATCCGGCGGCGGTGAAATTGGTCGATCGTGCGTCCAACCTCTGGCCAATCACCGACCGCGGTAGCGGCATGGATCGTAGCCACGTCGCTCAAGGCATCATCAAGGATGGACACTTCAGCTCTTCGTATTGCCGCGCTTCGATCGTTGAGATTGGTGATCATGATGCGGTGCTCGTGATTGGAAGATCGCATTGCGATCGCGATGAAGCAGGTTGCCACGGCTCGCGCATACCCCTCGTCCAGGACGGCGTGATCGCTAACATCGGTCGCTGTTCGTCGTGCTGCCGCACGGGCCACGACATGAAGAACCTCGTTGGTCCAGTCGTAAATGTCGCGGATCGCCGGTTCGCTGACCTGCGGCATGCGAAAGCCTTCCTGCTCCCAGCTATCGACGATCCTCTCGCCGCTGAGCCGCAGAAGCGCGTCGCGGACGGGCGTGCGGCTGGCCGCCAGTCCAGTCGCCAGACGTGCCGGATCAAGACGCTCCCCAGGCAGGAATGCTCCGATCATGATACGGGCCTTCATTTCGCTATAGATCCGCAGCATCGTGTTGCCGGGGCTCATGGTCCCCTGTTCGGCTCGGTGCCCGAACACGTAAGAGCCTGACGCTGCTCGGCAACGTAGTTGGCGAGCTCAGCGGCCTGTTCCGGTCGCAGTGCATCGATGGCGCCGAACGGCGAGAACTGTCCCTCTCGCAGCAGCACAGATGGGCATTGGCCCTCGAAGTTGCCGAGGTTTGGACGATGCTGGCGGTACCCGACGAGCGCCGCCAGCTCAGGCGAGAATTGTCGCGCGACGTCTGGCGGATAAGCAAGCCAGGGGTTCTCGTAGGGTTTGAGCCAGCCGAGGCTATAGCCGATGACGATGCCACGTCGCGGCGCCGGCGTGACGTTCGCGCCCGCCCCGTGCAATGTCGAACCGAGGAACATGATCGCGTCGCCAGCGTCGCACTCTGCGGCGATCGGCGAAGCACCATCGAATTCACTAAGCGCAGCCGGACCATGCGATCCGGGCCAGAGCGACGTCGCGCCGTTCTCGCGGGTGAACGATGTCAGCGGCCATATGACATTGACGAGATATTCGGTCCGACCCTTGTCGCCCCACCACATGTCCTGATCCCGGTGCGGGAACTGCGATAGTGCGCCGGGTCGCACCTCGATCGCCTGCGCGACATTCAGTTGAATTTGATCACACCATGGGCTGAGGATGCGGGTCGCGAGCGCAAGCATCAGCGGATGCAATGCAAGCGCGGCGGCGGCGCTCGATTTTGCCAGCACGCGCCCGACCCGTTTCGTCTTTTCCCCGTAGAAATCGCCCACGCACATCGGCGTACCTTCGAAATCGGCTGCGAGGTCGGCATCGATTTCGGCGAGCGTGGAAGACGGTAGCAACCGCGACAGGATGCAACACCCTTCGGTTTCGAGATGGAATGCGGCGGCTGCCACACGACGCGCATCGAGGTCTGTATGGAGAAATGGAGCGTTCATGGCGAATGCTCCTCAAGCAGCCCGGCGTGCAGGGATGAAGGGCTCGTCAATTGCGCGAAGACCGGCGGCCTCCAGCGCAGTGACCGAGTCTTCTCGAACGTCGATCCGCATGGCGCCCAAGGTCCTGCCGCCGATGGTCTTCGGTGGCCCGAGCAGCGAACAGTCCCAACCAAGGGCAAGTATCTGATCGAGCCAGGCGCGTTCGGCTACGCCGACATAGGTCGCTATGCCTTGGTCGAGCGCGAACCGCGCCAGCGCGATGATCAGTGTGTCGCGGCAAGCCCTGCGATCCGCCGCGTGAAGGTCAGGCGACAGGCAGAATCGCGTGATCTCATAGGTATCGGCGCCCTCGGGCAAGCACCCTTCGCAAAGATCCTGATAGAGCGAGTTGAGGATACCGGGCTGGGTCGTGGGCAGGAGACGGGCTGACGCGAGGTGGCGGCGGTCCGAGTCGGTCAAGATCAGGTAGAGAGCATCGCCGCCATCGAACTGATCGACTTCAAAGCGGCCATCAAGCGCGGGGATGTCCCATTTGAGAAGGTCGATGAACACGCGTTTGCGTGCCTCGAACATCGCGCGCATCGCGACATGTTCGCCAATCCGGTTGCGACTATCGACCTTGAGCAACATAGCTAGTCTCCCTCAGGTGGAGACCGCAATCGATCACGTACCGGGGCTCCGCTCCATTCCTTGGTCAAGGAATGGCGTCACGGAAGAATGTCTGAGAAACTCAGCAGCCCCTCCAGCACAGCCCGCATCGG
Organism: uncultured Sphingomonadaceae bacterium; assembly: GCA_964242855.1. Lineage (GTDB taxonomy): Bacteria > Pseudomonadota > Alphaproteobacteria > Sphingomonadales > Sphingomonadaceae > Solisphingomonas. The sequence goes on along the minus strand of CAXTBZ010000004.1, from coordinate 57,845 downwards.
TAGCGATGTTCGCCGCAACGCGCTGAACCGCGCGCAGATCGTCGCGACGTGCTTCATGACCGTGTCTTCCTTGATGCCAAGGAGCTCGCCAATCTCCCCGTTTGTCTTGTCGCGTCCAATCAGGACGACGATCTCGAGGTGGCGGTCGGTGACGATCGGCTTGCCAGCATGAGGGCGCAGCCCCTCGATTTCGCGTATTCGCTGAAAGGCGCGATGGCCGAAGGCTTCGGCGAAGAGCAAGATGTCTTTCGGAAAAGGGTCGTCATGGCCAGTCACGAAGGTGACCGAGCCGGGGCGTTCACCGGGTACATTCGTTGGAACCGTGAAGCCGTCCGCGATACCAAACACACGTGCTTCCTCGATCATGGCATTGTCGCGATCAGTAAACGGGACGATGCTTGGGGCATCGCGCCAGCGAAAACCGTCGGCATGCCTATTGCTGGCGCGGTGAATGGGATCAGACAAACCAAGCTTCTGTCGATCGTAGCTTTCCTCCCATTCATGCGGGTAGTTATGGTCACGAAGATCAACGATGCCGGCCGGCCCGCGCCCAGGATGATAGCTCACAGCGAAGAAGCGGAACCCCATCATCTTGCTGATGGCATCCAGCGCTTCTCGCAAGGCGGTTCGGTTGATGCT
>CAXTBZ010000004.1:30222-57196 GCA_964242855.1 uncultured Sphingomonadaceae bacterium | reverse complement strand
GATTAGCTGGGCAAGTTCCGGCGCGTCCTCGTGGAAAGCCATGTTGCTTCTCACGGACGGCGAACGCTGCTCCAGCATCGCTCGTCGACCGCGCCCGCAGGCTCATCCCGGCATCGCGGTTCTCACGCCGCGCCGGCATGACATCAATGCCGCTGGCAGGCTTCGCCCGGTCAGCGCTACGGTGATGAGATTTAACGATTTCTAATCAGGATCAAGTATATTCTGCTCATACGATGATTATACGAGACCATAATGGAGATTGCCCGGGCGTCTCACCCAATATTAAGGATGCCAGGCTCAGACTTCAGTCTCAATGTTGTTCCACTTGCTCTCAACATGAGAGCGAATTGTGCTTTCCATCTTTTCCTCCGGCGTATACCTGGGATGGTGTACTGCCTTGCATCGAACGCAAGTTCGGAACACTAGCTCTCGCCCCCCATCCGGCCGCGCGCGAGCTTCTGTGTGAGCGGCGCCAAGCCTGCAGGTGGTAAAGCCGGGTTCTTATCCGGAGAGCCCGCGCGTTATCGATACTGAGTGGACCGTGCCTGACCGGTACGCGGTCCTACGCCGGGCAGACAAGGGTGCTTTCGCCTGGGAATGGCTTCGCCGTACATCCATCTATCAGGATGCCTGGAAACTGATCGGAACCAGCATAAGCACGCCAGCGCCGCCGCCGAAGCAATTTGGCCTCGAGCGCTTTGAAGATCCCGCACTGCCGGTTCCGTTTGCTCGTCCAATCTGGTCTGCGGACATCGACCCGTCGGTGATCAGGGCGACGGTAGTTGATCCGTACGCACCGCCATCGGATCGCGTCGACCTGTGGCGTCTGCTGCCTCTAGTGTCTGTTGCGATCGATGATGATCAGGTCGAACACCTCCTGCTGAGCGACGGCACCCAAGCGCTTCGGATCGATGTCGTGGGCGGCACGCTGATCGGCAACCCGGCCGCGCTCCGATACGGTCTCTATGGATTGACCGCGTTGCAAGGTCCTTTGGCGGCACTATCGCGTTTGATCGCGGTCGTAACTCGTGGCGGTTTCAAACCTGTGCCGAGTAGCCGATCGAACATACGAGATCGGTGGATACTCGAACTCCGTGTCGCCGATGCTCTGCTAGCGGGCGCCACGCCTCAACAGATAGCGCGGGGGTTGTTTGGAGATGCTATCGCCGCTTCCCGCTGGCGAACGCAAAATCCTTCGTACCGTCAACGAATTTCACGTCTCGTGAAAGCGGCCCGGTTTAATCTTAGCTCGTCACCCAACCGCAAATGGTTTGCGGAGAGGAGCGGGTCTGGCGAAGCCGTTAGCTCGTAAGTGGTCATTTCGCGTCAGCCGTGCTTTGTCAAACGGTAGCCGGTCCGCAAACAACCGCAGCCTCTTCCGAGCAAACCAGCATCATCTCGTCGCCAACCCGCGCGAGATGATCGGCAACACGGCTGCGGAGAGATGCGGCCAGTTCGACGAAGGTGCGGCGGCGATCTACTTCGTCTGCGCGGCGAACCAATTGCCCGCGCTCCTCCATGATCGCTATCCAGCGAAGCACGGTACTCTGCGGAGCGTCGATTGCAGCAGCAAGCGCACTAGCGCTGACCCGTCTTTGTTCGTTCCCCGCGATGAAGAGATGGAGCATCACGTCCCAGACGGGTTCTCCAAATGCGCAGTCGCCGAAGGCGAGGCCGCGTTCACGCCGCTGCACGAGCAGCAACTTGGCAATGGCGGGCGGCAGCAGGCTAACAGCGGTCTTCTCCTGCAACATCGCGTCAGATCTGTCGTTCGCGCTACCGTTGCTTGATCGAAGCCGGTCGATCAATCTACCAAGCCGATCGATGTCGGTCGGCGACACGCGGACCATGATCTCCGCCGCTTCGCGATCTCTCGTTCGAGCCTGTTCTTCAGGCATGGTCGAACTTTACTGCAAGCGCCGAGACCATGCCCCGACGACGGCGGATGCCAAGATTGCATAAGCCCAGAAGCCCTGAGCCAGGGCATATGCCCGGGGTGACACGGCCGACAGGATTGCCGTGTTGCTGACGAGAGCAACGACCTGAAACCCGGTTGCCCATAGCGGCCAGTACCTTTTCGAACGGCAGACAATCAGCGTCAGAACCAGGAGGAGAGCCGCATCGACGCTGAATATGCCCCATTCCATCGAGTGGTAGCGATGGGCGGAGGGGGAAACCAGGGCAGCTGTGAAGATAGACGCGACGGTGACGGCGCCGACGCAAAGTCGCTCCGAAGGGCCGCCGCGCATAGCCACATAGGCGCAGGATGCGACAAGCGTGATCCAGTAGGTGACCATGAGCAGCACGCGGGAACGGGACCAAAGGAACCGTTCCTGGTCAAGCGCAAGCGACTAGCTATGCTGACACGACATGCAGATCCGGTCCTCCGGCGACGATGCCAGGGCGTGGTGGCTTTTCGAAGCCGCCGCCTGTGGCGACAGCGGGCATGCGAAACTGCTCGCGCGTGGCATCGAGATGCGCATGCGTTTCGGCCATGTGACCGCGGACCACGATTATCCCTGCCAAGGCTGCGCCGATACTATCGAATGCGGGTTGCCCGGCGACTGGCGAGATTCCTGCCCGCGCTCGTGCTTCGGGCATGATGACGGTCAGGCGCGCAATCGCCGACAACGCTGCCTCTACAGCCAATTCGCTGGCATGTAATTGGTGGCCGACTTGCTCGACGATCTCAATTCTCTCTTTGCGCATGTGAAACCAACCCGCGCGACCAGCGCGGCCTTCCGAGTCAGAGCCATGTTCCGCGCTAGAGCTTGAGCGTATCCAGCGCACCGATGCCGGCCAACAATAGGCCCCAAGCGATCATGATCAGGACAGGTATCCCGATGAGCGCCCAGGCTAGACGAGACTTACGATCGACTATGCCTCGATCGTGATCCCGCGTTGGAAAAGGCCATCGAAATCCTGCACCAAGTGGTGATGGGGTCGCACGTTCATCTGCAATCCCCTGGATAGTCGCTGGCCGATCCGCCAAATCGTCCGACCCCGACAGCATCTCCGATTTCGCCGATGACGGTAGGTGGGGTGAGGCACGTGCGAGCGGATCGTACGTTCTGCCCTCCGCCTCGATCACCATCCTGGCCGCGACGTATCGGGTACTCGCGCCGAGACGTTGCATCGCGCGCTCAATGCGACGATCGACGGAGTGGTGGCTCAGGTCGAGCTGCCGACCGATCTGCTTCGACTCGAGGCCCGCGGCTACTAGACGCAAGGTTTCGAGCTGACGCTCGGTCAGTTGTGCGACCAGATCACGATCAACTATGTTAGCCACTGATCGCTTGTATAGCATGCCACGCGCAGAATGGCGTGCGCGAGCTGAACGAGTTTGAACGGTAACTGATTACAGTTTACCGCCGGCTTTGTGCCAGGCCTCCGTTGCTGCCTGGGAAGCTTTCCGCGACATGGCCGCACGCCGCCGCGAAGGCAGGTGCCACTACTGAGCTCACTCGAGCTTAAATAAAGCGCGAGTTTGACTACCCTCCGCACCGTGCCGTGCCCCACGGCCGCCCCGCGTCAAAAGCTATCCGACCGACGGCACACGAGATCTTTATCGCAGGTTTGGCCGCCCTGAGTTTGAAGAAACACCGAAGTCACCGCGCTCAAGCAGGTCCACGAGCATCACGACGGAGCCAGTGCCTTTAGGAACAACGTAGCCAAATGCGAGCTTCATCGTCAGACGTGGACTGTCGGCCAGGTATGATGATGTACGATTCCCTTCACCCGCTCCAGCAAGGTATCGCTGAGCGACCACGACGTGCTTGCCTCGTTCGAACAGCGCCTTCAATACGCCGTGCATGATCGATCCGTCCAAGCTCCCTTCTCCGCCGAAGGCCAAACGCCTCCCCCACAGCTATGAACGGCACGGACATACCGTGGTCGACGATTATGCGTGGCTGAAGGACGTCGGATACCCGGAGGTCAGCGACGAGGCGGTGCTGTCCTACTTGCGCGAGGAGAATACGTACTTCGAGGCGGCAATGGCGCCGGTGCAGCCGCTCGTCGACACCTTGTTCGCGGAGATGAAGGGCCGGATGAAGGAGGACGACTCCTCCGTGCCCCGCAAGGACGGCGCCTTCGAGTCGTGGTGGGCGTTCGAGAGTGGCGCGCAGTATCGCCGTTGGTTGCGCCGCCCCGCCGGGAGCAGTGTCGCCGGGCAAATCGTGATCGACGAAGCGAAGGAGGCGGAGGGGCACGCCTTCTTCCGGCTCGGTGCGCTTTCGATCAGCCCGGACGGCGCGCGGCTGGCCTGGACGTCGGACACCAGCGGCGCCGAACGCTTCACGCTGCGCATCCGCGACCTCGCGACCGGCGTGGACATCGAGACGGTGAGTGACGTCGTCAATGGCGCGGTGGTCTGGTCAGCGGATTCGGATGCGGTGGCGTATACCGAGGTTAACGACAATTGGCGCACCTTCCGCGCCCGACTGCATCGGCTTGGTTCCGATCCAACGTCCGATACAGTGCTTTACGAGGAAGTCGACGACATCGGCTTCAACGTCCATGTCGGGCGGACGCAGGATCGGCAATGGATCGTCGTCGGCACCAACGATCACGAGACCAGCGAGATCAGGCTTGTGCCCGCCGCCGATCCATCGGCCGAGCCGCTGCTCGTTTCGCCGCGCAGGGCCAAGCGGCAATACGGCGTCGACTCGGCGCATGGCAAACTCTGGGTCCACACCAACGACGATCACATCAACTTCCGCGTTGCGGTCGCCTCGCCGCAGGCGCCGGGCGAGTGGGAGACGGTCATTGCCGGATCGGACCAGGTCTACATCCGCGGCCTTTCGAGCTTCGCCAGCCACCTGGTGATCGAGGAGCGGGTCGACGGGCTCGATCAGATCCGGCTGCGCACCTATGATGGCGACGAGCATCGCATCGCCTTTCCGGAGCCAAGCTACACCGCCGCGCTCGGCACCAACCCGGAATATGACACGCCCGATCTTCGCATCGGCTATGCCTCGATGGTTACGCCGGACACGGTGTACGAATATGATCCAGCCACGCGCGCGTTGGCCACGCTTAAGGTGCGCGAGGTGCCCTCGGGCTATGACGCGTCGCTCTATGCGACCGAGCGGCTGATGGTGCCGGCACGCGACGGCGCATCGATTCCCGTCTCGATCGTCTATCGCAAGGATTTTCCGCGAGACGGTTCCGGTCCGCTCTACCTTTATGCCTACGGTGCTTACGGCATTGCGATCCCGCCGAGCTTCTCCGCCGATCGGCTGAGCCTGCTCGATCGGGGCTGGGCCTGCGCGATCGCCCACATCCGCGGCGGCGACGACATGGGGTATGGCTGGTATTTGGACGGCAAGGCCGAGAAGCGCTGGAACACCTTCCACGACTTCTCGGATGCCGCAAAAGGCTTGATCGATGCCGGCATCGCCAGCGCCGGGCGCATCGCCATTCAGGGCGGATCGGCAGGCGGTGAACTGATGGGGGTTGTCGCGAACACCGATCCCGGCTTGTGGGGAGCGGTGGTCGCCGACGTGCCGTTCGTAGACGTGCTCAACACGATGCAGGACGAAACGCTGCCGCTGACGCCCGGCGAATGGCCGGAATGGGGCAACCCGATCACCGATCCCGCCGCGTTCGAGCTGATCCGCAGCTACTCGCCCTATGATCAGGTGAGCGCGCAGGCTTATCCGCCGATGCTGATCACCGGCGGCCTCAACGATCCGCGGGTGACGTATTGGGAGCCGGCGAAGTGGGCCGCCCGGATGCGCGCGACAAAGACCGATACCAATCCGCTGCTGCTCAAGATCAACATGGGTGCAGGCCATGGCGGCAAGTCGGGCCGGTACGAGGCGATCACCGAGCGTGCCGAGGGGTTCGCCTTCATGATCGAAGCGCTCGGCTGAGGCTTCGCAGTTAGGTCTTGCGCATTGCAGCGAGGGCGGCTGTTATGCAGCCGCGCGATTAAGGGGCCGGGGGGCCAAGGCGCGCGCGTTGATCTTGCGAAGGAAATCCCCCGATGCGCTTCCGCCTGCCTCTCCTGGCGCTTGCCGCCGCGCTCAGCTTCTCCGCTCAGGCAGCCAAGCCCGATACCAAGGACGGCGACAAGCCCGACATGGCCAAGGCGCATGACGAGGCCAAGCAGGACGATGCCGAGGCGGGCTGGATAAAGCCTTCGGTGGACGAGAAGACGTCGGTGACCCACCACGTCGCGGCCACCCACGCCGGCGCGATGAAGTACACCGCCACCGCCGGCACGCTCACCATCCGGGACGACGATGCCAAGCCGATCGCATCGGTCTTCTATGTCGCCTACACAGCGGATGGCGTGAAGGACTACAAGCGCCGGCCGGTCACCTTCTTCTACAACGGCGGCCCCGGCTCCTCCACGCTGTGGCTGCACATGGGCAGCTTCGCGCCCGAACGCGTGCAGACCGCTGGCCCCGAATACATCAAGCCCGCCCCCTACCCGTTCGGCCCCAATCCCGAGACCCTGCTCGACAAGACCGACATGATCTTCGTCGATGCGATCGGCACCGGTTATTCGCGCGCATTGGGCGACAGACACGACAAGGATTTCTGGGGCGTCGACCAGGATGCCGACGGCTTCGCGCGCGCGATCATGCGCTACGTGACCAAGAACGCCCGGTGGCAATCGCCCAAGTTCATCTTCGGCGAGAGCTATGGCACCACCCGCTCGGGCGCCCTGTCCTACATGCTGCAGGATCGCGGCATGGCGCTGAACGGCGTGATCATCCTAAGTTCGATCCTCAACTACGGCATCCGCCAGCCCGGCTTCGATCAGGTTTATATCAGCTACCTGCCGAGCTTCGCCGCAACCGCCTGGTACCACCACAAGGTGCCCAACCCACCAGCCGACGTCGCGACCTTCGTCGAACAGGCGCGGGAGTGGGCGGCAGGTCCCTACGCGCAGGCCCTGGCGCAGGGCTCGACGCTCGATCCGGCGACGCGCGACAAGATCGCGCAGCAGATGGCGGCGTTCACGGGTCTCTCGCCGCAATTCATCATCGCCGCCAACCTGCGCATCGATCTCGCGCGCTTCCAGAAGGAGTTGCTGCGCGATCAGCGTCTGACGATCGGCCGCTACGACAGCCGCTACACCGGCATCGACGCCGATGCCGCGGGCGAGCGACCCGAATATGACGCGTCCGATACCGCGATTTCCGGAGCGTTCATCGCCAGCTTCAATGATTATCTGGCGCGTGATCTCGGGTATAAGACGGATATGCCGTATCGTGTCTCCGCGTACGGCCTCGATGGCTTCAAGTGGGACTTCACCCACAAGGCGCCCGGCGGTGGGCGCGGGGAACAGACCTCGCCCGATGTCGCGGTGGACATCTCGGCCGCAATGCGGACCAATCCGTATCTGCATCTGCTGTCGCTGAACGGCTATTACGACATGGCGACGCCGTTCTTCGGCACCGAATATGATCTGCACCATATGGGGCTGGATCCGGCGCAGGCCCAGAATGTCGAGTTCCGCTACTATCCGTCCGGCCACATGGCGTATCTCAATCCCGATGCTCTTCGGATGATGCACCGCGATCTCGCAGCCTTCTACGATCAGGTCGTCGCGAGTGCGGTCAGCGGGGCGACCTCAGCGCCGGCCGCGATCTCGGCGGGGCGTACAACTGGTAGCGGGCCGAACTGAACCGCAATCCTTCTCCCGTCCTTGCGGGAGAAGGAGGGGACCCACCGAAGGTGGGGAGGATGAGGGTCTTCTTGTGGCTCGCCTTCGAAGAAGAAGACCCTCACCCAACCCTCTCCCGCCAGGGCGGGAGAAGGCTAAGAAGATTGACCCGAACACCAGCACCGGCCATGCTGTCTCGCATCGGTAACACACGTTTCCGCAACAATAAGCGCGCTGCCACGGTGGCGCTTCAAAGGAGTTTCAGGACCATGCTCAGCAAGCTGATGCTCGGCGCAAGCTGCGCCGGGCTGATCGCCAACGGTGCCGTCGCGGCTGCCGCGACGAACGGCGCGGCGCCATCTGCGGCCGCCAATCCGCTGCTCGCACCCTGGACCGGACCCTATGGTGGCGAGCCCGCCTTCGACAGGGTCAAGGTCTCCGATTTCGAACCTGCGCTCACCGCGGCGATGGCGATGGACCAGACCGAGATCGATGCGATCGCCAACAATCCGGCCGCGCCGACCTTCGACAACACGATCCTGGCGATGGAGCGGGCCGGCAAGCCGCTGGCGCGGATCTATGCGATCTACGGCATCTGGGGCGGCAATCTGGACACGCCCGATTTCCAGGCGGTCGACACCAAGATGTCGCCGATCCTGCAGGGCTTTCAGGACAAGATCACTCAGAACGCCAAGCTCTTCGCGCGCATCGATGCCGTCTACAACTCGCCCGACAAGGCCAAGCTGACAGCCGAGCAGCAGCGCCTCGTCTGGGTGACCTGGAACGGCTTCGCGCAGGCCGGAGCCAAGCTCTCGCCGCCAGACAAGGCCAAGCTGACCTCGGTCAACCAGCAGCTCGCCTCGCTCTACACCAAGTTCAGCCAGAACGAGCTCGCCGACGAGGAGAACTACGCGCTCACGCTCACCAAGGATCAGCTGGGCGGCCTCCCCCAGGCGCAGATCGACGGCTACGCGCAGGACGCCAAGGACCACAAGCTGGCGGACGGGCAGTACCGCATCGCCAACACCCGCTCCGCGGTCGAGCCGTTCCTGACCTACTCGTCCAACCGCCCGATGCGCGAAAAGGCGTTCCGGATGTGGACCTCGCGCGGCGACAACGGCAACGCGAACGACAACAACGCCGTCGTCGTCCAGATCCTGAAGCTGCGTTCCGACAAGGCGCACCTGCTCGGCTATCCAAGCTATGCCGACTGGCACCTTTCCGACACGATGGCGAAGACGCCCAAGGCAGCGCTCGATCTCGAAATGGCGATGTGGTGGCCGGCAGTGGCGCAGGTCCACCAGGATGTCGCCGAGATGCGGAAGATCGTCGACGCCGATCATGGTGGCTTCCAGATCCAGCCCTGGGACTACCGCTACTATGCCGAGAAGGTGCGCAAGGCGAAGTACGATCTCGATCTGAACGAGGTGAAGCCGTATCTCCAGCTCGATCATGTTCGCGAGGCGATGTTCTACGCCGCCAACCGGCTCTACGGCTTCACCTTCACCAAGGTCGAAGGGCTGCCCGTCTTCCAGAGCGACGTCACCGTCTACGAGGTGAAGCGCGGCGGCGCGCATGTCGGGCTGTGGTACTTCGATCCCTATGCGCGCGCCGGCAAGAACAGCGGCGCCTGGATGAACGCCTACCGCGAGCAGAGCCGCTACGGCGGCGACGTTCCGACGATCGTCTCCAACAATGCCAACTTTGTGAAGGCGGCGCCCGGCCAGCCGGTGCTGATCTCGTGGGACGATGCCGACACGATGTTCCACGAGTTCGGCCATGCCTTGCATGGGCTGAACTCGAACGTCACCTACACGTCGCTGTCGGGCACAAATGTCGACCGCGACTATGTCGAGTTCCCGAGTCAGTTCAACGAGAACTATCTTAAGACGCCCGAAGTCCTGCGCTTCCTCGTCAACGCGCAGGGGCAGCCGATGCCGGCCGCGCTGGTCGACAAGATCAACAAGGCCGAAACCTTCAACCGCGCCTTCTCCGTCGTGGAAACACAGGCGTCGGCGATCGTCGACATGCGGCTTCACCTGGTGAAGGACGGCGTCGTCGACCCGAAGACGTTCGAGAAGACGACGCTAGCGGACCTCAAGATGCCGTCCGAGATCGTGATGCGTCACCGTATTCCGCAGTTCGGCCACATCTTCTCGGGCGAAGGCTATGCGGCAGGATATTACGGCTATCTTTGGGCCGAGACGCTCGATCACGATGCCTTCGAGGCATTTACCGAAGCCGGCTCACCCTGGAATCCGGCAACCGCGAAGCGCTTCCATGATGACATCTTGGCTGTAGGCAACACGATCGATCCGGCGATCGCCTACCGCAACTTTCGCGGCCGTGATGCCACCATCGATGCGACCCTGCGCTTCGACGGGTTTCCGGTGGCAGCCAAGAAGTAAAGCCGATCCTCTTCCAGCGCTGGAAGAGGATGGTTTTCTAGCTCAGCAGGCCGCGCTCAGCACCGCACGCACACCCTGGTGCGCGGTGTCGTAGCTGAGCGAGGCCTGCAGGCTCTTCGCCATCGCGCTGATCACCTTGGTGCCGAGTCCCGTACCCTTGGGCGAGGTACCGCTGTCGATGCCGCAGCCGTCATCCTCCACGCGCAGCACGAAGCGATCTTCACCGTCGCGCACCAGGGCAATGCGAACCTCGCCTGCCGCATCCGAAGAATAGGCGTATTTGCAGGCGTTGGAGACCAGCTCGTTGACGATGACGCCCAACGATACGGCCCGATCGGTGTTCATCCGGATCGGCTCGCTCGCCAGCGTCAGCACGCGGGGCGCCGATGGTGTCGACCAGGTCTCCTGCAGTTCGCCGACCAGCGCCTGGAGGTAATCGTCCATCGCAACGCTGTCGACGCCGTCGCCGGTGTAGAGCCGGCGGTGGACCTGCGCGATCGCCTGGATGCGGCGCTGGGTGTCCTGCAACGCCGCCTTGGCCACCGGATCGGGCAGCGCCGCCGACTGCATGTGGACGAAGGCGGAGACCAGCTGCAGCGAATTGGCGACGCGGTGGTTGACCTCCTTCAGCAGCGTCTCGAGACGTGCGTGGCTCAGCCGCAGGTCTTCCTCGACTGCCTCCTTTGCAGCCGCCAGCCGCTGCTTCTCGCGGGCCTGGTGGAATGCCGAACCCAGCAGTTCGAAGAAGTCGCCGCCCGCCGTCTTGATCACATAATCCGCAGCACCGGCCTTGAGCGCCGCGATGGCGATCCGGCTATCTTCCGAGCCGGTGACGTAGACGACGGGGGGCGGATTGGGCAGCGCGCGCAGTTCCGCCAGCGTCTCCAGCCCGTCCTGGCCCGGCATGAAGTGATCGACCGCGATCAAGTCGAAGCCGCCGAGCGCGGCCTTGGTCACGCCCTCCGGCCCGCTTTGCGCCGTCTCGACCACGCAGCCCATGCGCTGGAGTGCGCGCGACGCGAGCCTGCACAGCCCGGCGTCGTCATCGATATAGAGGACGCGAGCGCCTTCCATCCGATCGTCAGCCCTCGCTCTCGATGTCGGGGACCTGGATCACCGAGAGGAACAGCCCAAGCTGGCGGATCGCGGTCGCGAAATTTTCATAGTCCACCGGCTTTGTGATGTAGACGTTCGCGCCGAGATCATAGCATCGCTGGATCTCCACCTTGTCGTCGGTGGTGGTGAGCACGATCACCGGCGTGCGCCGGAGCGGGCTGCCCTCCGCCTTGATCTTCTGGAGTATGTCGATCCCCGACATGTCCGGCAGGTTGAGATCGAGAAGGATCAGCGCCGGCCCGTTCAGAGCCGGCCCCTCGGGCGCGTGGTAGAGGAAGTCGATGGCTGTCGTGCCGTCGGTGAAATGCTTGATATGGTTCGAGATGCCCGCGCGCCGGATGTTTTTCTCGATAAGGCGCGCATGGCCCTCGTCGTCCTCGATCATGACGATACTGACGGGCTGATGGGCGTTCATTCTCTTGATCCTTGCGGCGATATGGGTTGCGGCGGAAGCGACAAAGTGAACGTGGCACCCTCGCCCAGGGTGGATGTGCAGTCGATCAGGCCGCCAAGCCTATAAGCGAGCGCGCGCACATGGGCGAGGCCAATTCCCTCGCCGGGCTGATCCTGCTGGCCGGATCGCCGGAACAGATCGAAGATGCGATCATGGTCCCTGGGATCGATGCCGCGGCCGTTGTCGGCGACGCTGATGTTCACGCGACCGCGATCGATTTCGCCGGAAACAACGATCCTGCCCGGACGACCCGGCTTCAGATACTTGACCGCGTTCTCGATCAGGTTCGAGAGGATCTGCTCGACCGCCAAGCGATCGGCGATGAGCGGCGGAACGGGCCGCTCGACCGTCACCGTCGCACCAAGCTCGTCGAGCCGATGCTGGAGCGAACCGACGACAGCCTCGACCAGCGTCGCGACGTCGACGGATTCGGGGGTAAGCACGCGCTTGCCCTCGCGTGACAGCCGCAGGATGGCGTTGATGAGCCGATCCATCTTCTGCGTCGACGTGCGGATGAAGCGGACGGCCTCGGGCAGATCCTCGCGCGCAGCTGCGGCCGCGTCTTCGTCCACGAGGTGGGGTGCCTCGATCTGGACCTTCTCGATCATCGCGATCAGCGGCTTGCTCGCGGCTTCGAGCTCGCCTGTGAAGCCCATGACGTTGACGAGAGGTGAGCGCAGATCGTGGCTGACGATGTAGGCGAAGCGCTGGATCTCTTCGTTGGCGCGCGCGAGATCGCGGGTGCGCTCCTCGACCCGATCCTCGAGCTCGTCATTCAGTTGCTCGACCGACGCGCGGGACTCGACAAGGCTTCGGGTATAGCGGCGAAGCACCAGGATCGAGAAGATCGCCACCGTCACCGCCAGAACGCCGGCGATGCCGAGTACGATGAAGAGCGTCCTGACCGCCCGGCGCTGTGCCTCGATCCGCACCTGCAGCAGTCGGTTCTCCTCATCCTGCATCGAAGACGTGACTTCGCGAAGCCTGCGGGTCAGCCCAAGCGTCTGATCGTGGGCGAAGATGGCAGTCGACAGCGACGGATCGCGGTCCGACATGACCATCGATGCCGACAGCAGCCGAAACTGCCTGGTCACCAGGGTCTCGGCCTCCGCGATGTTGCGCTGCTGAAGCGGGTTGTCGACCGTCAGGCTCCTGATCTGGCCGATCAACGGCGCCTCTGCCTTCACCGTCTCGATGAAGGTGTGGCGGGTCTGCGGGCGGTGCGACAGCAGATAGCCGCGTCGCGCCACCTCCAGGCGTTCGACAAGCACACGCAAATACGAAACCCGGCGTTCGACCTCATACGTGTGATCGACCCACTGTGCATGCTGCTGCGCCTGCACGACGAACCATCCGGCGGCCCCGGCCGCCCCGATCAGCGCAAGAAATCCGATGGTGACGCTGGTCAGCACGAATCGGCTGAACGAGCGCTCCGATTTCAGCAGAGGAATGGATGAGGGCCTCGCCACAGATCGGCCGTTAACGAGACTCGCTGCAAAAGCAACGCCTTCCACGATCCGGCATTGTTGCCGACTTGCATCGGTGCAGCTTTGTCACACCTCCGTAACATTGCTGTCAGCGATGAGTCATGCTGCGCGATTACCCGACCCCCTGAAGCCCGCGAGCGGCGGGCTCGCAAAAGGGGCTATTCATGACCAGCAAATTCAAGCTGCTCGCCGGGGCGAGCATGGGCGTCGCCGCGATCGCGGCCGGCCCAACGCTCGCCAAGCCGGTGAAGCATGTTCATCACGCGGCGGCGAGCACCAACAATGCAGAGATCGAGGCGCTGAAGGCGCAGGTCGAGGCGCTGACCGCCCGCCTTGACGCACAGGAGCAGAACTCCGCGCAGGCGACCGCAGCGATCAACCATGCGTCCGACCAGGCGGCGGCCGCGCAGGCGACTGCAGCGCAGGCCCAGACCACCGCGACTGCCGCGCAGACCCAGGTGCCGACCGAGGTCAAGACCCAGCTGGCATCGCTGCCCAAGCCCAAGAATGCGTGGGCTAACGACACCTCGATCTCCGGCCGCATGTACTTCAACTTCTCGAACGTGAACCAGAAGGTGAATGGCGTTCGCACCACCGGCGGCACCGCTGGCAACGGCACCGGCTTCGACATCAAGCGCTTCTATCTCGGCATCGATCACACCTTCAGCCCGATCTTCTCGGCGAACCTGACGATGGACGTGTCGAACGTCGTTGGTTCGACGTCGAACTACAACTTCAACACCAACTCGGCGCTGACGCCTGCCAATTCGACCGCGCTCGTCGGCCGCGGCTTCTACATCAAGAAGGCGTACCTCCAGGCCAAGCTGAACCCGGCACTGATCGTCCGCTTCGGCGCCGCCGATCTGCCGTGGGTGCCGTACATCGAGAGCTACTATGGCTACCGCCATATCGAGAACACGCTCATCGATCGCACCAACTACGGCACGTCGGCCGATTGGGGCATCCACGTCCTCGGCGATATCGCGGGCGGCCTGCTGAGCTACCAGTTCTCGGCGATCGACGGTGGCGGCTACCGCAACGTCAAGGTCACCAAGTCGGTCGACTTCGAAGGCCGTGTCTCGACCGCGTATAAGGGCTTCTTCGCCGGCGTCGGTGGCTACAGCGGCAAGCGCGCCAACGACACGCAGGGCTCCGTGATCGTGCTCCCCGACCTCAGCACGCGCGGTGTTCGCACCGCAACGCGCCTGGATGCGGCAGCCGGTTACAAGGACAAGCTGTTCACGATTGGTGGCGAGTATTTCCACACCAAGAACTGGAACAACACGACGACAGTGGCGACCGACAAGGCCGATGGCTGGTCGGCGTTCGCCAACGTGAACTTCGCCAAGCAGTTCAGCGTCTTTGGCCGCTATGACTGGGTCAAGCCGAACAAGACGACCAATGACGAAGTGAAGGAACACTACTTCAACGCGGGCGTGCAGTGGGAGCCGGTCAAGATCGTCGACCTCGCGATCGTGTACAAGCGCGAGCGCCTCAACGCCGGCGATCTGGCGGGGACGACGATCGGCAACCAGAACGCGCCGGCTGTTGTCATCCCGATTGGCGGCCGTGCGATCAACAGCGAGATCGGCCTGTTCGGCCAGCTTCGCTTCTAGAACTGGCGCTCATACGGCCCGACCCTTCGGCCGTGCGAGCTCCTCAAACTGGGCCCGTCGCATCCGTGCGGCGGGCCTCTTCTTTATGCCGATCTTATGCGAAAGCCGGAAAGGCAAACGCCATCATCACGTCTCTACATAGCTTTAAGACAGCTCAGGCCTCATAGCGCTCGCACCTTTCTCCGGTTTCGGACCCAAGATGCACGACGACAATCATGATGCAGGTGGGCATGATGCAGGCGGGCATGATGCAGGCGGGCATGATCATGGCAAGCTCGTGCCGTTGGCACTCGGCGCGATCGGTGTCGTGTTCGGCGATATCGGCACTTCGCCGCTCTATTCGCTCAAGGAGAGCTTCGCCGGCCCGCACCCGCTGACGATCGACCGGCCGCACATCTTTGGCGTCCTCAGCCTGATCTTCTGGACGATGACGCTGGTCGTGACGATCAAATATGTCTTCGTCACCATGCGCGCGGACAATGAGGGCGAAGGCGGCAGCCTCGCCCTGCTCGCGCTGATCGTGCGATCGGGCCGGATCAAGTGGACGCGCGGCATCGTCCTGCTCGGTGTCGCGGCAACGGCATTGTTCTACGGCGACGCGATCATCACGCCGGCGATTTCGGTCCTGTCCGCGGTCGAGGGTCTGGAGATCGTCCACACTGGCTTCGCACCTTGGGTGGTGCCGATCTCCGTCCTGATCCTGATCGGCCTGTTCCTCATCCAGTCGCGCGGTACCGCCAAGGTCGGGCTGGTGTTCGGGCCGGTCATGCTGTTCTACTTCCTGGTGATCGGCGTGATGGGGCTTGGCGGCATCGTTCGCGATCCGGGCGTGCTGCGCGCCGTCGATCCCTATTGGGCGCTCAATTTCTTCCTGCTCGATCCGAAGCTTGCTTTCCTCGCTCTGGGATCGGTCGTGCTGGCCGTTACCGGAGCCGAAGCGCTCTATGCCGACATGGGCCATTTCGGCCGCCGGTCGATCAGCGTGGCGTGGCTGTACGTCGCCTTTCCCTGCCTGCTGCTCAACTATCTGGGCCAATCCGCGCTGCTGCTCGACAATCCGGCGGCGATCGACAACCCCTTCTTCCGCATGGCGCCGGACTGGGCGCGGCTGCCGCTGGTCGGCCTGGCGACGACCGCCACCGTCATCGCCAGCCAGGCGGTGATTTCCGGCGCCTATTCGGTCACCCAGCAGGCGGTCCAGCTCGGCTTCCTGCCGCGCCTGCGGATCACCCACACGAGTGCCAGCGCGGCGGGGCAGATCTACGTGCCGTTGGTCAACTGGCTGTTGCTCGGCTTCGTGTTGCTGCTGGTGCTGACCTTCCGCTCATCGAGCAGTCTCGCCTCGGCGTACGGCATCGCAGTCACAGGCACGATGGTGATCACTAGCATCATGCTCGGCATCCTGGTGTTCCGGATCTGGAAGTGGAACCGGTGGGCGGCAGGCGCGATGATCGGCGCCTTCGTCATCGTCGATGGCGCCTATTTCGCCTCGAACATCACCAAGATCCCCGATGGCGGGTGGTTCCCGCTCCTGGTCGGCGCGTGCGCGTTCACCGTGCTCACCACCTGGGCGAAAGGTCGCAGGTTGATGCGCGAACGTCTGTTCGAAAGCGCCATGCCGCTCGATCTGTTCGTGAACACCGCGGCGAAGAAGGTGCGCCGCGTGCCGGGCACCGCGGTATTCCTCTCGGCCTCGCCCGAAGGCGCGCCACCGGCGCTGCTCCACAACCTCAAACACAACAAGGTGCTGCACGAGCGTATCGTCATCCTGACCGTCAAGGTGATGGGCAGGCCGCATATCGACGATGCCGAGCGGCTGGAGTTCACCCGTCTCGGCGAAGATTTCTACCGCATCGTGCTCCGCTACGGCTTCATGCAGGAGGTTGACGTGCCTCTTGCGATGGCGGCAACACGGGACTGCGGGCCGCCCTTCAGATCGATGGAAACGAGCTTCTTCCTCGGCCGACAGACGCTGATTCATGGCGATCGCCCGGGGATGACGCTGTGGCGCGAGAAGCTGTTCGCGTGGATGCTGCGCAACGCGATGAGCGCGATGGAGTTCTTCAAGCTTCCGACCAACCGGGTCGTGGAACTCGGCAGTCAGATCGAGATCTAGGCGGCGCGGGCGACGTCCCCCACGAGGCTTTGATATGCCTCGAACAGCATGCTGAAATGCTGGTCGAGCGTGGGTACGGCGCTTGCCCGTTCGCGTGCATCAGCGCCGGTACGAACCACTTCTCGCCCGATCAGCCGGAGGATTGCTCGCGCGGCCGAGCCAGCATCGGCCGCCTTGTAGAGCTCGCCGCCGCTGTCCCGCGCCTGATCGCCGGCTCCCCCGCCATCAGGCGCGATCAGCGGCAGCCCGGCGGCACGCGCTTCTGCCGCGACCAGGCAGAATGTCTCCGCCTCGCAACCGTGGATCAGCGCATCGCAGCTTGCGAGCAGGCGCGCCAAAGCCGGGCGATCGGTGATCGGCGCGAGCAGCAGCACATGCGGATTGCCGCCGACGTGGCGCAGTATCTTTGCGCGATCCCGGCCGTCACCGACCAGCACGAGGCCGACCGGCCGCTCGACTCCGGCTGCCATGCAGGCATCGACGACCATCGGCCATCGCTTCTCGGGCGCATGGCGGCCGAGGCCGATCAGCAACGTGGCGTCTGGTCCGAGCCCGCAGCGCTGCAGAAGCTCCGCCCTGAGCAACGTATCACGCACCGTCGGTGTGAATTCACCCGGCGCGATACCGAGCGGGTGCGTCACGACGCTGCGGAGACCACCGGCAGACAGCCGAACGGCCAGGCTGGAGCTTGGGCTCACGACCAGATCGAATCGCGCGTCGAGCCTGCGCAGGTGCCGCCAAAACCAATCGAAGCCGCGATCGATCGTCTCGCGCTTCGCGATGGGGCCAAACCAGCGATAGGGAAATGCCGCCAGCGGATCGGCATGCATGAACAAGGCGCGCGGTGCCGACCCGCGCCAGCTCGCCACCGCTTCGGCGGCACGCCACGGCGACGACGCCTCGACCATGTCGGGCCGCAGCTGATCGAGCAGGGCGTGGATCGTCTTCGCATCGGTGAAGTACCGGTACGATCGATCGAGCGGCATCCTGGGCGCCGGCAGCCACTCGATCCGGGCGCCCGGCCCGCGCACCTCGGTGATGCGTTCCGCGCCTGGCGCCACGACGATGATCTCGTGACCCTGTGCCGCGCCTGCCGCGAGCTTGCGATCGACATAGGTCCGCACGCCTCCGCCGCGCGGCGCGTAGAAAGCGCAGACATCGACGATCCTCACGGCGTCATCTTGTCGCGACCGACTTCTGGGCGGTGCCGACAAGATCCCCGACGCCCAGCGCCACACCCACAATCAGGTGGGTTGCGACGAACAGACCGGCCATCAGCGCCATCGCGTCGGCCGCCGCGGCGTTCCGCCCGATGAGGAACAGGGCCAACCCGGCGAAGACGAGTTCCTTGTTCGGGATCAGCGGCAGGCGGCTGACCAGCAGCCGCAATGTCGCCAGCATGATCCAGGAGGCGAGCGGCACGGCAGGCAGGAGCAGGTGCCACATGGTCGCCGACAGCAGGGTACCACCGACAATGCGAAGGAGGTGCAGCACTGACACGAACCAGAGCTCGCGCCGGGCAAGGCTGAACAGGCGATGGCGCAGGCACATGACGACAAGCGACGTGATGATCACCACCCCGATCGATCCGGTCAGAGCCTGCACGTGCAGCCCGGCGGGGAGCTCGGCCAGCAGCGGCCAGCCGATCGCCAGCGCCACGATCGTAGTCAGGTTTCCGAGCACGGCGGACAGGATCGTAACATCCTTGATCGCGCCGAACGGCGCCGCCACCAAGTGCGCGTTGCGCCTTGCCCAGCCGTAGAAGTAGATCTCACCGATATAGCCGAGCAGCACCTCGTTGCCGACCTGCTTGCGCATCAGCGGCCAGATCCCGGCGCCCGGCAGGTTCCACAAGTGGCGGAAGATCACCCATTCAGTGGCGGGCTGCGCCATGTAGGCGGCGGCGAACAGCGCCCAGAAGAACGGGTTCGACGGCAGCATCGCGCCAATACGGCCGAAATCCACCCCGCCGATCCGATACAACACGGCGCCTACGATGGTGAGCGACAGCAGTGGCCCGAGCCACTGCCGCCACCGCGGCGCGCTTGCGGCAAGCGCTTCCAGCTGCGGCGCCGGATTCTGCCCGTCCGTGCCGATCCAGTCGTCGAGCGTCACATGCTCGCCGTCTCGGAGCAGCGCTTCATGTCCCATCGTCAAGCTCGACCCTTTTCGAGAAGATCCGTGTAGCGGCCGGCGGCACGATCCTGCATCGCCGCCGCAAAGCTCGCATCGATACTGGCGAGCAGTGCCGGAACGCTCGTGTCGCCGGGATGAACCGCGATGCGGAGGGTGCGCAGAGGCCGGAGCAACGTGCGGGCAAGCGCGGCGAAGGTGAGCGAACTCGCGATCCGTGCCTTGCTGCGGCTGGCCCACGTCACCACCGGGCCCTTGGCAAGCGCAGCGCCATCGGACGGCCGCCAGACGCGAAGATGGTCCTCCGCCAGCGCGAACCCGGCTTCCGCCAGCGCCGCGCGAGCCCCCGGCCCGTAAAGCCAGGCCGGCGCAATGAAGCCCGCAACGGACCTACCGGTGACGTCCTCGATCAGCGCCTTGCCGTCGACCATGCGGCGCAGCGCCTCGACCTGCGACAGCCCCAGGAACTCGCCCTCGGCCGCGGTCATGTGCCGGGCGCGCAGGCCGCGGCTTCCGCTTTCGTCGCGATGGGTCCAGCCGTGCACGAACATCTCGACGCCGCCGTCGGCCCAGCCCCGCAGCTTCGCCTGGAACGCCTTGGCACGGATCAGAGGCGCCTGACCCCAATGATCGGGCACCACAAGCATCGCGAAGCGGGGGCCGCCGAGATGGCGTGAGAGGCGGTCGGCCAGATGATCGACCTCGCGTTCAAAGCGCGGCCCGACGTCGTGGATGGAAGCGAGCAGCCGGCGATCGGCACGAACTCCGCCAAGGGGCAACGACAGTTCGACCACAAGCAATCCCGGACTGGCGCGATAACCTGCGCCTTCGGCTGCTGCGAGTAACACCCCGCCATCCCCGCTCCAAGTGAAGCAACGGTAATGCGACGATGGGGCGGTCCTGCGACGCCATGGGTTGCCATTCGCTTCCGCCTGGTGTTGAGCGTCGCCAAGGGGAAAATGCACTCACGGGAGTCATCCGTTGCTCCGTCGCCTTGCCCCGCTCCTGCTCCTGTCCACCTCGCTTGCCGGCTGCGACCTTGCGCCGCATTATGCGCGGCCCGCGCTGGTGGCTCCGGCGACCTTCCCGCAGGGGCCGGCCTACCCCGCCGCCGCCGGCAGCACCGATGCCACCGCGATCGCCTGGCGCGACTTCTTCATCGACGACAGGCTGAGGCAGGTGATCGCGCTCGGGCTGGCGAACAATCGCGACTTGCGCATCGCTGCTGCCAACATCCTGCAGGCGCGGGCCGAGTATCGTGCCCAGCGCGCCGATCTGTTCCCCACCATCGGCGCAAGCACCGACGCCACGATCCGCCACACCGGCAGCAACGGCGCGAGCGTGTCCTCGGGATCGACCAATACTTTGGGCGGATCGGGAAGTACGGGAACGGGTACGGGTACTGGCACAGGAACGGGCACGGGCACGGGTACAGGAACGGGCACGGGCACGGGCACGAGCAATACCGGAAGCTCGACCTTTTCGACCGCTGGGACGAGCCATGACTATTCGGTCGAGCTCGGCCTGTCGTCGTTCGAGCTCGATCTGTTCGGCAGGATCCGCAACGAGACGAAAGCGGCGCAAGAGGCCTATTTCGCCACACAGGCCGGTGCCGACTCGACCCGCATCGGCCTGATTGCCGAGATCGCCACGGCCTGGCTGACGATGGGCTCGGACCAGGATCAGCTGCGCATATCGCGGCAGACGCTGGGCACCTTCCAGCAGTCGGTCGACATCACCAAGGCGCAGTTCGACAAGGGCATCGTCTCCGAACTGGATGTCGCGCAGGCCGAGACCAATCTGCAAAACGCACGCTACGACGTGGCGCAGCTCACCACCCAGATCGCCCAGGATCAAAATGCGCTGAACCTGCTGGTTGGAACCACGGTCACCGCCGAGCTGCTGCCTGCCGGCATTGGTGCCGACGATCATACGCTGCCGAATCTTCCTGCCGGACTCGACTCAACCGTGTTGCTCAAGCGACCCGACGTCGTCCAGGCCGAGGACCAGTTGCGCGCGCAATATGCCAATATCGGCGCTGCCCGCGCGGCCTTCTTCCCGACGATCTCGCTGACCGCAGCAGCCGGGACCGCCTCATCGGCGCTTACTGGGCTGTTCTCGGGCGGTAGCTTTTCATGGAACGCTACCGGATCGAGCGCACTTACCTTGTTCGACTTCGGGCGCAACAAAGCGAATCTGCGCTATGCCGAAGCGAGCCGGGATGCCGCCGTCGCCACCTACGAACGCGCGGTGCAGACCGGCTTCCGCGAGGTCTCCGACGCGCTCGCCACGCGTGGCACGATCGGCGAGCAGATCGCCGCGCGTGTCGCCGCGGCCGACGCGGCCAATCGCGCGGCCACCTTGTCGTCCGCCCGTTATCGTAACGGCATCGACAGCTTCCTCACCACGCTCGATGCACAGCGCACGCTTTACGCGGCGCAGCAGTCGCTGGTGACGACCAGGCTCCAGCGCGAAACCAACCTCGTCACGCTCTACCAGACGCTCGGAGGGGGGCTCAGCTAGGCCGAGCCCCGTCTGATCAGCCGGTCATCGATTCGAGCGTCATCCCCTTGGTTTCGCGGACCATCCTGATCACGAACGGCACCGAGATTGCGGCGAAGAAGGCATAGAGCGCGTAGGCGCCGGTCAGCCCGACCGAACTCAGCAGGATGGGAAAGGTCATGGTGATCGCGAAATTGGCGATCCACTGGGCTAGCCCGCTGACCGCCAGCGCCGATCCACGGATCTGGTTGGGGAACATCTCGCCGAGCATCACCCACATCACCGGGCCCCAGCTGAGATTGAAGAATACCGAGTATGCCAGCGCGCTGACCAGCGCGATCATCCCGGTAGCATGCGGAAGGATGAGCTTGCCGGTCGCATCGAGCGTCCCGGTGGAGAAGGTGAAGGCCACCACTGCCAGCATCACCGCCATGCCGACCGAACCGACCAACAGCAGCGGTTTGCGCCCGACCCGATCGACCAGATACGACGCGGTCACGCACGAAGCGATGGCGAGCACGCCGAGCAGGATGTTGATCTTGAGCGAGTCCGCCTCGGAGAAGCCGACCGCCTGCCAGAGCACCTCGCCATAATAGAACACGACGTTGATGCCGACGAGTTGCTGGAACGATGCCAGCCCGATGCCCACCCAGACGATGCGGCGGATCCTGCCGGTGGCGGGATCGCGCAAGTCAGCGAGGCTCGGCTTGTGGTCGCGGTTGAGCGAATGCTCGATCTCGGCCAGCGTGCGATCGCCTTCCTCGTGCCCGAGGATGCGGGTCAGCACGGTCCTTGCCTCGTCACGCCGATCGCGCGCCACGAGGAAGCGCGGGCTTTCGGGAATGGACAGCAACGAGAAGAAGAAGATCGCGGACGGGATGGTCTGCATCCAGAACATCCAACGCCACGCCTCGTAGCCCCCGAGCCACGGCGTCGTCGACGAACCGGCGACGTGCGCGATGGCGTAGTTGGAGAAGAAGGCGCCGGTCAGGCCGACGTTGATCATGATCTGCTGGAGCGAGGAAAGTCGTCCGCGAGTCGCCGCCGGCGTCACCTCGGCGACATAGGCCGGGGACAGCACACTGGCCGCCCCAACCGCGAAGCCCCCGATCAGGCGCGCCACGACGAACATCCCCGATCCAGTCGCAGCGCCTGCACCCAGAGCGGAGAGCAGGAACATGATCGCAGAGCCGAGCAGGATCGCCCGCCTGCCATAGACATCCGCCAGCGATCCGGCAGCGAACGCGCCGACCGCCGAGCCGAGCAGGACCGACGCAACGTTGAAGCCGGTCGCCGCGCTGGAGGTATGGAAGGCCTGGCGCAGACCGTCGACGGTGCCGTTGATCACGCCGCTGTCGAAGCCGAACAGGAAGCCGCCGATCGTCGCGACGCCGCTGATCAGCACGATGAAACCTGTGTTGTAGCCGGTGTTTTGCCGCATCTACCCCTCCTGATGGGTCTGTTTTGCGGCAGGTTCACGCCTTTTTCCGCTCTGAACGATGCCTATCAGATGACGAATGGCGCGCAAAACGATTATGATAGCGTTGCCAATACGCGTATCGAGCCCCTCTAATTACCTTGCGTTCGGCTCGAAAAGGGCCATGTGCGGCGTCATGCCCTTCTCCAAACTCCCCGTTTCGCTTGCCGGAGCGCTCGCCGCGCGTGGTTATGCGGCGCCCACCGCCGTCCAGGCCGCCGTCATCGAGCCCGAGGCCGATGGGCGCGATCTAGTCGTTTCCGCGCAGACCGGATCTGGCAAAACCGTCGCCTTCGGCCTTGCCTTCGCGCCGCAGTTGCTCGACGAACAGGGCCACGCCGGACCCTCCGGCCCGCCCAAAGTCCTCATCATCGCACCGACGCGTGAACTCGCGCTCCAGGTCAGCCGCGAGCTGATGTGGCTCTACAAGGATGCGCGCGCCTGGATCGCGACCTGCGTCGGCGGGATGGACGCCAATCGCGAACGCCGGGCGCTGGCGCAGGGCGCTCACATCGTCGTCGGGACACCCGGTCGTCTTCGCGACCATCTCGAACGCGGCGCGTTGGATTTGTCGAACCTGCAGGTCGCCGTGCTCGACGAAGCCGACGAGATGCTCGACATGGGGTTCCGCGAGGATCTCGAGGAGATCCTCGACGCCACCCCGCAGGGCCGCCGAACATTGCTGTTCTCGGCGACAATGCCCAAGCCGATTGTCGCGCTCGCCAAGCGCTACCAGAAGGATGCGCTGCGCATCTCGACGGTTGGCGAGGATCGCGGCCACGGCGACATCAGCTATCAGGCGATCACCGTCGCCCCGGCCGATATCGAGAACGCAGTCGTCAACCTGCTGCGTCTCCACGAGCCCGATACTGCGATGCTGTTCTGCGCGACGCGCGACGCGGTACGCCACCTCCACGCCAGCCTTGTCGATCGTGGTTTTTCCGCAGTGGCGCTTTCGGGCGAGCACAGCCAGTCCGAGCGCAACCACGCCTTGCAGTCGTTGCGTGATCGCCGGGCACGCGTGTGCGTCGCGACCGACGTGGCCGCGCGTGGCATCGATCTCCCCTCGCTCAGCCTCGTCGTCCATGTCGAACTGCCGCGCGACGCCGAGGCGCTCCAGCACCGATCGGGCCGTACAGGCCGCGCCGGTCGCAAGGGGATCGCCGCGCTGATCGTTCCATATCCCAAGCGCCGGCGTGTCGATGCGATGCTGCGCGGGGCGCGGATCGAGGCGCAGTGGATGCCCGCGCCGAGCGCCGACGAGGTGATGAAGGCCGATCGCGAGCGGCTGATCGAGGCACTGCTCCTGCCGATCGAGATCGAGGACGAGGATCGTACGCTCGCCGAGCGGCTGATCGCCGAGCGCACGCCCGAGGACATCGCCGCGATGCTGGTGCAGGCACACCGCGCCAAGCTGCCTACGCCTGAGACATTGGTCGAGCAGTCGGACGCGCCGCCGGTGCGGCAAGATCGTATCGAGGGTGTCTGGTTCCGCATGGACGTGGGGCGCAGCCAGAACGCCGATCCGCGCTGGCTGCTGCCTTTGTTGTGCCGTCGCGGCCACATCACCAAGCAGGAGGTCGGCGCGATCCGCATTGCGCCCAACGAGACGATGTTCGAGATTCATCCGGCCGCCGCCCAGCGCTTTGCCGCGTCGGTCAAGAAGACGTCGGGCAAGGATGGCGACGACGAGGTGCGGATCGAGCCGGCATCCGGACCCGCTCCGGTGCGCAGCGGCGCGCCTGCGGGCGCAAACCGTGGGCGCCGCGGCCCGCCGGCCCAGCGCACAGCAAGGCCGACGCTCCACCGCCGATGAGGATCCTCGTCGATTCCGATGCGTGCCCGGTCAAGGAAGAGATCTACAAGGTCGCCTTCCGTCTCGCGATCCCGGTGATCCTGGTGGCCAATTCCCATCTGCGCGTGCCGCCGCATCCGCTGATCACGCGCGAAACGGTCACGAACGTCCTGGACGCCGCTGACGATCGCATCGCCGAACTGGCCGGCCCTGAGGATGTTGTCGTGACGGCCGACATCTTGCTGGCCGATCGGTGCCTGAAGGCAGGCGCGACGGTGCTGGCGCCAACGGGCAAGCCGTTCACCGCGGCGTCGATCGGCAGCGCCATTGCGGTCCGCGCCATCATGGTCGATCTGCGCGCGGGTGGCGATCAACTCGGTGGCGCAGCGCCGTTTTCCAGGCAGGACCGCTCGCGCTTCCTGCAGGCGCTGGACACCGCGCTGTCCCAGCGGTCGCGCCGTTAGACGAGCTTCAGCCGGTCGCGTCGCATCCAGCGGCCGATGACCAGTACCGACACCGACGCGAGACCGGTAGCGAGGCCGGTCCAGATGCCGATCCCGCCCCAGCCGAAGTGGAAGCCGAACAGGATCGCTGTTCCAAAGCCGACGATCCAGTAGCCGAACGCGGCAAACAGCATCGGCATCGCGGTATCGTGGATGCCTCGCAGCATCCCCGCACCTACCGCCTGCGCTCCGTCGACCAGCTGGAACAGGGCCGCCACGGTCAGGAAGCTGCAGGCAAGCTCCACGACATGGGCGTTGGCGGGATCGTCGGCATCCATGAACAGCCCGACGAGAAAGCGGGGCGCCGCGAGCATCAGAGTGGCCGGAACGAGCATGAACGCGATGGTGATCACGAAGGCCGTCCAGCCCGCGCGCGCGATACCGACGGCGTCCTGCCTGCCATAGGCCAAGCCGACGCGCACGGTCGTCGCCTGCCCGATGCCGAGCGGCACCATGAAGCAAAGCGTCGCGATCTGGATTGCCACGGCATGCGCCGCGAGTTCCGGCTCGCCGATCAAGCCCATCAGGAACACGGCGGCGTTGAAGATGGTGACCTCCATGCCCAGCGTCACCGCGATCGGGAGCCCCAGCCGCCACACCTCGCAGAACCGTGGCCAGTCGGCGCGCCAGAAATTGCCGAACAGGCGATAGCGGCGGAAATGCCGGTGCCGCATCACGACGATCGTCATCCCGATCGCCATC
Organism: uncultured Sphingomonadaceae bacterium; assembly: GCA_964242855.1. Taxonomy (GTDB): domain Bacteria; phylum Pseudomonadota; class Alphaproteobacteria; order Sphingomonadales; family Sphingomonadaceae; genus Solisphingomonas. The sequence goes on along the minus strand of CAXTBZ010000004.1, from coordinate 31,266 downwards.
AGGGTGTTCGAAACCGTGCTGCCCAAGCCGGCGCCGAACAGACCCCAGGCCGGCAGACCGAAGTGACCGAAGATGAGCCCGTAGTTGATGAGCGCGTTGGAAATGACAGCCACGATGCCGACCACGAAGGCGGAACCCGGCCGCTCGAGCGCCGAGACGAAGCCGCGCATGACCTGATACAAGAACAGCGGCAGCATTCCGAACATCATCGGCCGCACCAACTGCACCGCGCCATGCGACAGCACCGGATCCTGGTGAAGCAGCAGCAGGATCGTCTCGGCATGCCAGAGCAGCAGCCACATCGGGATGACCAGAGCGACGGCCGCCCACATCGCCTGGCGCACAGTCCGCCGCACCTCACGGATGTTATGCGCGCGCTGCCCCATAGCGCGCGCCATCATCGGGGACGCCGCGATCAGCACGCCTACCCCGAAGATCATGCAGGAGTTGAACAGGTTCACCCCAAGCGATGCTGCCGCCAGGGTACGCGGTCCCACCCGGCCGAGCAGCACGACATCGGTCGCCGGGATCAGCGCCTGGGCGAAGTTGGTGAGCACGAGCGGATAGGCGAGCGCGATGGTGGCGCGCGCTTCCGCAGGCCACCACGCCTTTTCCTCTGTTGGCAGACCGATCATGGCCGTCCGCATGGTCGAGCGCCGTAGGCTTGGCAAGTTCGGCGGGAGCATCTTCCGGGCGGGTCTGGTGCGACTGCGAAGTGCCTTGGATGCAGCGACCTCACGCTATTCATGGCTGGGCTGTTGCTCAAATTCTGCAGTTGCACATTATCGACGAACTTACCGTTTTGTCACTTGGCAGACGATGTGATGTTACAATATCTCATGACCTGAGTTGGTCCGGAGATCTGCATGCCTTCCAAGTCCGTGCTGTTACTGAGCGTTTCGTTGATCGTCTCCCTGCCCGCGGTGGCGCGAGCCGATGCGGTAGCTCCTCCGGTCAGCGCTGCACAAAGTCCGGCCGCGACCTCCACAGACGCCGCAGACGCACCAAAGGCGATCATCGTGACCGGCCGCCGCCTCGATGATG